>CAIOHM010000381.1 GCA_903858055.1 uncultured delta proteobacterium | reverse complement strand
GGTCGCCTCGCGCGCGAGCTCCTTGACCTCGCCGGCGACGACACCAAAGCCGCGGCCCGCATCGCCGGCATGCACCGCCTCGATGGTTGCATTGAGCGCGAGCATGCGGGTCTCGCGCGCGATGCCATCGATGAACGTCACCGAGCGCTTCACCTCGCCAAAGCTCCCCTCGAGGTCCTTCATGCGCGCGAGGGCCGAGCGACCACTCGTACGCGAGACCGTCACGAGCGTGGCCGCCCCTGCCGCGCGTTCGCCGATGTCGGAGGCCGTCGCGTGGAGCTGCGAGGTCGCAGTCGCCACGCTGCCGAGGTGGTCGTCGACGTGGCGCACCTCCTCCGTGAGCTCGTCCATCATCGACGCCGAGCGCCCGAGGTCGACCTGCAGATCGTTCATCGCGCCCACGAGCCGCGACGCGCTCCTGCCCACCTGCGCGAGGAGCTTGCCGACCTGGTCGTGGAAAGCCGTGGAGGCCTCGTGCTGCCGACGGCGCTGAGCCTCGAGGTCGCGCGCTTGGGCGTCGAGCACCCGGACCGCCGCGTCCACCGCGGCGAGCATGCGCGCGGCATCACCCGGGATTCCCGTGCGAATCGGTTGCCTCTCGAAGGCCCCCTCGGCGGCGGCGCCCATCGCCCCTTGCGCCTCCTTGAACGTCGCGTCGACGAGATCGAGGAGGCGGTTCAGCGCGTGGGCGATGCGCGCGTCGGTACCGCCGCCCTCGCCGATGGGGACCACCCGCGCTTCGAAGTCGCCGACGACGACGGCTTCGAGCGTCTGCGCGACGCGCTCGAGGAGCTCGCTCATGGTGCCGCCTTCCAAGACCAGCGGTCGTAGGCGGCGTCGAGGTCGCCAAAGGTCCCGCGCATCGCCTCGAGGCCGAGCCTCACCTGCTCCGCCTTGGTGATGCCTCGCGACTCGATCGCCAGCAAGTCGCGGTAGAGGCGCTCGGCCTCTTCGACGCTCGAGCGCGGTGGCTTGCGCCGAAACGAGTGGTAGCCGCGAAGGGCACCGCCCCGCCCGAGCGAAGGCGTAACGTGCGCATGGACCCAGTAGTGGTCGCCGTTCTTCGATCGGTTCAGCACGAGCGCGTACACCTCGCGCCCTTGCTCCAGGCGCTGCCACAGGAAGGCGAACACCGAACGCGGCATGGCCGGGTGCCGCAAGATCGAGTGCGGCGCGCCGAGGAGCTCCGCTTCCGTGTACCCTGCAACCTCGAGGAACGTGTCGTTCGCGTAGACGATGCGCCCCTGCGGGTCCGTCTTCGAGACGACGATCGCGTCGTCGTCGAGGATGCGCTCGACGCCGCTCAACGGGGATGCTTCCGCGGTGGCCATGGGTCGTGGCGCGGGCTGCAAAGGCTGGGCCACACCACGTGGTGCAGGCGCGTTCGTTTCGTGAGGAGAAAGGCGCTGCAAGAGGCCTCGCAGCGGACGCTCTTCGCTCATGGCACCCCCGAAAAAGCGCAAGGCCCGCGCCGAGACGCAGGCCTTGCATGGCTCAATGCAACGTCACTTGTTGAGCTTGTGGATCGCGTGACCGAGGGCGGCCATCGAGGCCTCCATGAGGCCTTCGCCAAGGGTCGGGTGCGGATGGATGCTGAGGCCGATGTCCTCGAGGAACGCATGCATCTCGACGGCGAGCACGCCCTCGGAGATGAGGTCCGTGGCCGAGGGGCCGCAGATGTGCACGCCGAGGACCTCGTGGGTCTTCTTGTCCGCGATGACCTTGAACATGCCGTCGGTCTCGCCCACGGCCATCGCGCGGCCGAGCGCCGCGAACGGGAAGGTGCCGATGAGCACGTCGATGCCCTTCTCCTTGGCCTGCGCCTCGGTGAGGCCCATCGAGCCCACCTCGGGATGCGTGAAGATCGCACCGGGGATCGCGACCCAGTCCTTCGCGGCCTTGTGACCCGCGATGACCTCGGCGACGACCTCGCCCTCCTTGCTGGCCTTGTGCGCGAGCAGCGGCCCGCCCGAGACGTCGCCGATCGCGTAGATGTTCGGCACGTTCGTACGGCCTTGCGTGTCCGTCGTGACGAAGCCGCGCTCGAGCTTCACGCCGGCGTTCTCGAGGCCGAGCGTGCTCGTGTTCGGGCGCATGCCCACGGCGACGAGGAGCACGTCGCAGACGACCTGTTGCATCGCGCCGCCAACCTCGACGTTCACGACGATGCTGCCGTCGGCCTGCTTCTCCATGCTCTTGGCCATCGCGTTCTTGATGACCTTGCCGCCATGCTTCACCATCGACTTCTCGACGATCGCCGCGAGCTCGGGCTCGGTGCCCGGGAGGAGCTGCCCCGTGGCTTCGATGATGGTGAGCTCGCTGCCGAGCGCCTGGTAGACGCCGCCGAGCTCGGAGCCGATGACGCCGCCGCCGATGACCGCGAGGCGCTTCGGGACCGCCGTGAGCGAGACCGCCTCACGCGCGCCGATCACCTGCTTGCCGTCGAACTTGAACGAGGGGATCTCGATGGTCTCGGCGCCCGTCGCGATGACGATGTTCTTCGCCTCGACGACCTCTTTCGTGCCGTCCTTCGAGGTGATCTCGACCTGGTTTTTCCCTAGGATCTTGGCGGTACCCATCGCGAGCTCGACACCGTTGCCCTTGAAGAGACCGCGGATGCCGCCCGTGAGCTTCTTGATGATGCCGTTCTTCCAGTCCTGCATCTTCTGGACGTCGATGCGGACGTTGTCGGCGAAGAGACCCATGGTCTCGCTGTGCTTCAGCTTCGTGTACGAGTGGCTGGCGCTGATGAGGGCCTTCGAGGGAATACAGCCCCAGTTGAGGCACACGCCGCCGACTTCTTCGCGCTCGACCACGAGCACCTTTTGCTTCAGCTGGCCGAGGCGGATGCCGCACACGTAGCCACCAGGACCACCACCGATCACGATTGCATCGAAGCTGCGCTGAGCCATGAAACTCTCCTGTGTCGCGCCGCGTGTGGGCGCCTCGAGATGCGCGGGTCCCTACCATGCGGACGCACGGCGGGAAGTGTGCATCGAATGACGCGCCTCGCCATGCCCGCTTTCGCGGCGGCGATGGTAGCGTCTGCCGCATGCTCGCGCTCCGTCGCTTGACCCTCGTGCTCCGCGTCTACGCCGTCGGCCTCTGGCTCTTCGGCTGGGTGGTCCTCGGTGCGGTGGTCGCGCCGATTCAGTTTCGCGCGGTCCCGTCGCCCTATGCCGCCGAAGCGATGACCAGCATTTTTCGGCGTTTCGACGGCATCGCGCTCGGCTGCGCCGCGCTCGTGTGGATGACCGACGTGCTCCTCGGATCGCGAGGCGACGCGAAGGTGCGCGTGGCCAAGCGCTCGCTCGCCGCGATCGCCACCCTCGCGCTCCTCGTCGAGGCGTTCGTGATCGCGCCGCGCATCGAAGACCTCTTCCGCTCGGGAGCCATCCGCGGCCTCGGCCCGCTCGGCGAGACCCTCAACGCGTGGCACCGTGCTGCCGAAAGCGCAGGCAAACTCCAGGTCCTTACGCTGCTCTTGCTGCTCGGCTTCGAGCTCTACGAGCTCGTGGTCTCACGCGCGGAGGCTCCCGTCGTCGCGACGCCTGCCGCCCCGGCCGCCCCGCCGGCGCGCATCGATCCCCCGGCTGCGTGATCTCACGCGGCGCTCGCGGCCGCGCGAAGCTCGGCGAGTGACTCTTCGAGGCCCCCAAGCTCGGTGGCGCGCGGCTCGATCCACGGCAGCGCCATGGCCGCACGCGCGCGCGCAAGCATCAGCACGAGCGCCGCAAACGCCGGGCCCTTCGCTTTGCGCGCGAGCTTCTCGAGGTCGCGCGCCGAGCGGGCATCGCCGAGGGCCGTGAGCGCGACGAGCGCTTCGGTGGCGCACGTGTCGGCGAGGAAACGACCGATGCCGTGTGCGCGGCGAGCGAGCGCAGGCACGGCGTCGGCCCAGCGGTACCGACCGGCGAGGAGCACCGCCTCGCGATCGTCTTCCGTGGGTACGGAGCCCGGCAACGGTCGCGCGTTCAAGCGACCGACGACGACGCGCCGACCCTCGCCATCGCCTCGCTTCGCGAGCACGATCCCCGCGAGGAGCGCGGTCTCGGGGTGCTCGAGCGCCGCCCGCAAGAAGCCCTCGACGGCCCCTGCTGCGTCCCCGAAGGACTCTCCTTCGGCGCGCTCGTCGAGGACGCGGAGCGCCATGAGCATCACCTTGCGGTTGGTCTCGCTGCGCATGCGGTCGAGGACGGGGCCGTAGCGCTCCGTGTCGCCTTCGTGCGGAAGCTTGCACCATGCACCGATCGCTTGAAACCGAAGCTCCGGGCGTTCGTCTTCGAGGAGGCGGCGCAGCTTGGGGGTCGCCCGGACGTCGGCGAGCTCGCCGAGCGTTCGCACCGCGAGCTCCCCCACGAACGGAAAGTCGTCCTCGACGGCCATGAGCAACGCAGGAACGAGCTCGCTCGCGCGCCACTCGGCCGCCGCCTCCACGGCCGCGGCACGAACCCGCACGTCGTCGTCACGGAGGAGCGCCCGCTCGATGGCCGCCAGGGCGCGCCCACGACGGGGCTCGTCATCGAACTCGTAGCGCGCGAGATCGGCGAACGCGCTCGCTCGCACGCGTGCGTCTTCCGAGGCGAGGTCGCGGAGGGCGGCCTCGAAGGTGCGGGGGAGCGGGGTCGGTCCGAACATGATTCGTCGTGTGGGAGCGCGTGAGCGCTAGCGCGAGCGCCCGACGCGCAGGAGAGCGGCGTTGAGCGAAACGATGGCGAACGCTGCGGCGAGGAGCACGTGTGGCGAGCGGGCCAGGCACGCGACGCCTTGCTCGACGATCGCCCCGAGGGAAGCCTCGTCACCGGGGCCGAGCCCCACGAAGGCGAAAGCCGCCTCCCCGAGGACCACCGCGGCCATGGTGCTCCCGAGCTGAACGAGGGCCACCGCGGCGAGGTTCGGTGCAAGATGCACCCAGGCGATGGCCGGCTCCGATCGACCGAGCGCCCGCGCAGCTTCCACGAAGGGAGCACGACGCAGCACGCGCACTTCCGCGACGGCGAGGCGCGCGAAGGGAGCCCATGCGGTGAGCAAGAGGACGGCGCCAATGTGAGCGCGCGTGGGCGTCCGCACGGTGGCGAGCACCGCGAGCGCGAGGAAGAACGAGGGGAACGACTGCACGAGATCGCACGCGCGCTCGAGCAGATCGTCGAGGCCGCGCCCACGGAGACCGGCGAGCGCACCGAGACCAACGCCCACCACCATCGCGAGGAGCCCGACGCCGCACGCGAGCACGATCGACCGGAGCGCGCCCAGCCCGACGTTGTACGCGAGGTCGACGCCGGCCTCTCCATAACCGAGTGGCGCATGCCACGAGGGGAGCTCGAAGGCGTGCGCGGGCGAGAGGCGCGCCCCCGTGGGCGCTGCCCTCGTCGCCGCTCTCGTGCGGTCAGAAGAGGGCGGTCCTCTGCACAGGCGTGCTGTGGGCCCTAAATTTCTGGATGGAGTCGATGATGACGAATTGGATGGCGTCGCCCACGACAGGCAT
>CAIOHM010000380.1 GCA_903858055.1 uncultured delta proteobacterium | reverse complement strand
GGGGTCGCGGTCGCGTTTGTGCTTCCGCAGCCCCCGAGGAGCGCGCTGCACGCCGCGGTGAGGAGGAAGGCGAGCGCCCCGGGGCGGGAGGAAATCGTCATCGGCGAACCGGTTTGCATGAAGCGTTGGGTGGTGTGCGGGCGACGATGCGCGAGAGTCCGCCACCGCCATGAGGCTTGCAATGCTCCGCCGATCCGCGCCAACGCCTTCACCGCTCGCGGTGCTTTTGTTCGTCTCGCTTGGAAATCTTCTGGGATGCGGCGGTGCGGGCGCCGGCTCGGGAGTCTCCGAGCTCGACGCGGGGACCCCGCCCGCCGGCGACGGCGGCGCACCCGCGCGTGATGCCGGCGCGACGCCCACGCTCGACGGCGGCGCGGTCGATCGGTGCCAAGCGGTGAAGAACTCGGTCCTCGAGGCGGGCTTCGGCGCGAAGGTTACGGTCACCTGCGACAGCACGTACGCGTACGTGAAGGCCGACACGGACCCGGATCACGCCAAGATGGACGGCATCACGGGCACGAACGATCAGGTGCCCGTGCCCGCGCCCGGGTACAGCTCGCCGGTCACGCTTTCCCCGCAAAAAGCCGCGCAACCGACGTCGATCGACGCCGCGCTCGCCGTCGCCGTGAACGGTGTGCCCATCTACGACTACTCGTCGCAGGGCTCGCTCGACCTCGCCGCCTACGACCCGAAGTTCGACACCGTGCTCACGGGCGAGCTCGATCAGTGCAACGGGCATTCGGGCCGCGGCGACGACTACCACTACCACGCGGCACCTACGTGCATGATGCAAGCGATGGTCAACAAAGGCCCGCGCGCGATCCTCGGTTGGGCCTTCGACGGTTACCCGATTTACGGGGACACGAACCCCGACGGCTCGGCCATTTCCGCGGGCGAACTCGACGTGTGCAACGCGAAGCCCGACACGGTCTTCGGCTACCGCTACCACACGAGCGCGCGGCCCCCGTACATCCTCCAATGCCTCACGGGCGCGTTCGACATGGCGAAGGCCCCGCGCGTTTCTCCGCTGCAGAAGCTCGGGGGCGGTGGCGGTCGTCCGCCCGGTCAGAAGCCTCCGGGTGGCGTGCAGAACCTCAAGCTCGTCGAGGCCTCGGACGGCACGTGCACGATGACGTACACGCACCAGGGCACGACGTACTCGATCGCCTACAAGCCCTCGTCGACGACGAACTGCTGGGATTTTACGGACAAATCGTTCTCGACCGGCGGCGTGGTGAAGACGGGGACCTACTGCCGCACGACCCCATGAGCGGGCGCCTACCCCTCGCACGGCTCGCGGTGGCCATGGCGCTCGTTGCGGCGCCGGTCGCCGCCCACTCGCTCCCCGACGGCACCGCGCGTGTCTCGCTGCGCGACCGTCACGTGGAGGTGCAAGGCGAGTGGGATCTCTTCCTCCTCGCGGACGCGACACCGACGGCGATCGCCACCGCGACGGAGGCCGACCTCGCGGCGCACCACGCGGCGCTCCGGCGCGCGGTCGTCGCGGGCTCTTCGGTGCGGGTCGACGGGCGATCGTACGCGCTCGAAGTGACAGGTTTTCCTGCTCCAAACGAGCTTCGTGCCATGGCGGCGTCGCTCTCCGCCGAGGGGAAGGACCACGGCGCGCTCGTGCGCGTAAGGCTCGAGTCGCGCACGCCCATCGTGGACGCGCGCGCGATCCATGCCGCGTTCCCTCCGCGCCTCGGCCCCGTGGTCGCGACCTTCGTGCAGCCGGCCACGGTGTACCTGCCGCCGGGCGCGCACGCGGTCTTCGACGTGCTCGCGCCGCGCGAAGATCCGTCGCGCCGTGCGTCGCCCGCTCGGCCTCTTGGCGCGCCGTTCGCGTGGTCCCTCGGGGGCCTCGGCGCGCTCCTCGTCACCGCTTTCGCCCTCGGAGGGCTTCGGAGAAAGAACCCATGAAAGCCCATCTTTTTCAGCTCGTGCGCGTTGCCATCGTCGTCGCGTGCGCCTCGTGCGGCGCGAGCGAAGGGGCCCCGTCTGATGCCAGCGCTTCCCCGGTGGACGCGGCAGGCGCGGTCGTCGATGCGGGGTCCCGGAGTGACGCCGCCCCCGACGCCACGACG
>CAIOHM010000379.1 GCA_903858055.1 uncultured delta proteobacterium | reverse complement strand
GCGCGACGTTGGAGGGTGGGCGCCGCATCGCCTCGGCGCTGCCGTGGGGCGCGACCTCGACGGACCCTTCGGCGCGCGTCGACACCGTGCTGAGCCTGCCCGTGCCCGGCATGCCCGGCGACGTGAAGCTTGGTGTCTACAACCTCTTCAACGCGATCACGAACACGGTTCCTTCGGGCTCGCTCGTGCCGCAGGTGGTGCCCCAAGACGGGCGCACCGTGCTGCTCACGTTTCGGCTCACGACCGGTTCGTGAGCGCCGCGACGTAGCCGCGAATGGCCTCGCCGGCGCGCGCATCGCCGAGGGTCCAGCGCAAGTACTTGCGGCCTCGGAGCGTGAGCGAACGCGGGCGCACCTTCGAGACCGCCTCGGCGCGGGCGTAGTCCTCCTCCGTGAAGCGCAGCGCGGGCTTCATGAGGACGAACGAGGCCACCGTCGGGAAAAAGCGCACGTCTTCGGTCGACGAGGCGACGAGGCTCGCCGCGAGTTCGAGCGCCGCAGCGCGGTTCTTCTCGTAGTGTTCGTGTGCGCCGAGCGCGGCGGTGCACGCGCGCATGCCGGCCGGCGAGAGCCCGAGGCTGAACATGATGGCCTTCGTCTCGGTGCCCGCGAGGAAGCCGATGCGCATGCCAGGGAGGCCGTAGAACTTGCTGAAGCTGCCGACGTAGAGCGTGTTCGGGAAACGCGCCACGAAGTCGACGTAGGGGTTCTTGAGCGCGTTGTAGACGCCGTCGAGCACGAAGCGATGGCGCGGGTGCTTGGCGACGATGTGCTCGAGATCGCCCGGGGCGATGCCGTGGCCCGTGGGGTTGTTCGGGAGGCCGAGGATCACGAGGGCGGGCTCACCGGTCGCGAGCGCGTCGTCGAGCGCGGCGAGGTTCGTGACGTATCCCTCGCGGGTCTCGGCGACCTCGGTCTCCTCGAGGGCGTACCCGAGCGGCGCGGCCATGTCGCGGTAGCTGTGCCACGAGAGCTCGGGCATGACGACGCGCGCGAAGCGTGGGCGCAAGAGAAGCAGCGTCTTGAGGAGCGCGTCTTCGCCGCCGTGCGTGAGCTTCAGGAGGTCGCGAGGGATTCCCGTGCCTTCCGAGAGCGCCTGGGCGAAGGTCTCGAGGCTCGTCTTCGCGTAACGCGAGAGCGCGTGCGGGAAGGCGTCGCGCACGGCCTCGAGGACCTCGGGCGCATGCGCGAAGTTGTACTCGTTCTTGTCGAGCGCAAGATCGAGCACCTCTTCGGCGGGTGCGGGGGTCGAGGGGACGCCTTCGGGCATGGGCTGATGGACGTAGCCGACCCGCGCGGCGAGCGCGACCGCGGAATGTGCGGGCGCGGACGCCTCAGCCCGTGTTTCGTACGCCGGCCGCGATGCCGTGGATCGTCACGAGGAGCGCGTCGACGATGCCCGGCTCGGGGCTCGTGCGCTGGCGACGGAGCAACTCGACCTGAAGAACGTGGAGCGGATCGATGTACGGGTTGCGGAGCGCGATGGTGTCGCGAAGCGCCACGTTCGTCGAGAGGAGCTCGCCTCCGCTCTTGGCCGCCACCACGGCGCTCGTGGTGATTTCGTGCGAGGCGAGGAGCTCGAGACCGAGGGCGCTCAGCTCCTTGGGGACGAGCACGTCGTGGTAGTGGCGTGCCACCTCGCGGTCGCTCTTCGCGAGGGCCATCTCCACGAGGTCGAGGTTCGTGCGGAAGAAGCGCCAGCCCGTGCGCATGGCAAGGAGGCGCGCGGGGCCGTCGTCGCTCGCGAGCTCGGCGGAGAGCGCAGACCCAACGCCGAGCCAGCTCGGGAGCACGAGGCGGGTCTGCATCCAGGCGAAGATCCACGGGATCGCCCGCAGCGACGCGATGTCTTGGGTGGCCTTTCGCCGCGCGGGGCGCGAGCCAATTTGCAGGTGCGCGAGCTCCTCCGTCGGCGTCGCCGCACGGAAGTAAGGCACGAAGCGCGGGTCGTCGCGGACGATGGTTCGGTAGGCCTGCGTCGAGCGTTTGGCCATGCGATCCATCGCCTCGCGCCAGCTCGGCTCGACCTCGCTCGGGGGCTGGAGCGTGGCCTCGATCGTCGCGTTCACGTGGAGCTCGAGCGTGCGCCGCGCGAGGGCCGGGAGGCCGAGCTTGGCTTCGATCATTTCGCCTTGCACCGTGAGGCGCAAGCGCCCGTTCACCGACCCGGTCGGCTGCGCGAGGAGCGCGCCGTAGATGGGCCCGCCGCCGCGGCCCACGGTGCCGCCGCGACCGTGAAAGAGTTCGAGGGTCACGCCCGCGCGCTCGCCGACTGCGACGAGGGCCTCTTGCGCGCGGTAGAGGGCCCAGGCGGCGCCCAGCATTCCCGCGTCTTTCGCGGAGTCGGAGTAGCCGATCATGATCTCTTGGTGCCCGCCGATGGCTGCGCGGTAGGGCTCCGAGGCGAGCATGCGCTCGGTGATCTCGGGTGCGGCGTCGAGGTCCGCGAGGGTCTCGAAGAGCGGCACGACCCGCAGGGGTTCCTTCACGCCGCACTCTCGCTGGAGGAGCAGCGGGAGAAGGACGTCGGAGGCGGAGCGCGTGGTCGAGACGATGTACGCGCCGAACGCCCAACGCGGCAGGCTCGCGACCATACGGAACGTGCCGAGTACGTCGCGCACGGCTTCGTCTTCCGCGAGATCGCGCGGCACGAGGGGCCGCTTCGAGGCGAGCTCGCGTTCGAGGAAGGCGAGGCGTTCGTCTTCGCTCCACGCGGCGTACGAGCCGAGGCCGAGGTGCTCGGTGATGACGTTCATCGCCGCGGTGTGCACGTCGCTCGCCTGGCGTAGGTCGAGGCGCGCGAGCCCGAGGCCGAAGATGCGCGCGCGCCGAACGATGTCGCGGAGCGCGCCCTCGGCGATGCGGCCAGCGCCGGTCTCGTGGAGCGAGCGCCACAAGACGAGGAGCTCGTGGACGAACTCTTCGGGGTCCGCGTACGCAGGAGCATCGCCCGCGACGAAGGTCTCCCCCGCGAGCAGGGCGCGGCCATGGCGCGAGGTCTCCTCGAGGCGTGCGCGCATGCGTTCGCACAGCGCACGGTAGGGAGCGGGCACGTCGCCAACGAGGGCCTTGAGCTCCTCGGAGCCGCGTTGGAGCGAGAGTTCGTCGCGGAGGGCGCCCACGTCGCGCGCGTGGAGATCCGCGGCGAGCACGCGCGCGCGAAGGATCGCCTCGCGCGTCACCTCCGGGGTGACGAAGGGGTTGCCGTCGCGGTCGCCGCCCATCCAGCTCCCGAAGGTGAGGGGCACGATCTCCGGCGGTAGCCGCTGGCCCACGGTGCGATCGAGCGCGTCGTCGAGGTCGCGCAGAAAGCGAGGTGCCGCCTCCCAGAGCACTTGCTCGATGAGCGCATGGC
>CAIOHM010000378.1 GCA_903858055.1 uncultured delta proteobacterium | reverse complement strand
GCTCCGACTGTAGGACTCGAACCTACGACCCGGCGGTTAACAGCCGCCTGCTCTACCAACTGAGCTAAGTCGGAATACGAATGGGGGCGGAGTATCGCTGAAGCCGCCGGCGGTGTCAATTGGAACTTGTGTTGGGCCGCTGCGTTCGCCCCCGTGCACGCGGCGCCCGCGCTCGGCCCCGTTGGCGCGCGGCGCCGAGGCACCGCGTTCGGGGCGCCCGCACGGGAGGCCACTCGCTCCTTCGCCCTCGGGCGGCTTCGCTCGTGGACCCCGCCGCCGCAGGTGCAGCGCATCGGGTCGGCGTCGAGGCCCGAGGGGCGGGTGAGGTTCGTCGCCACGCCGCTGGCATCGGGGGACTCGCCGCTTCCGAGGAGCCGCCGCCCCGCCGCGACGCCCACTCGCGCGAACGCGACCGTCTCGCCGCGCTCCTCGACGACCCTGCGCAGGGCCTTGTCGAGCGCCGAGCCCGTCGAGTCCCCGAGGCCTCGAGGCCGTACGCTGGGCGAGCGCGGTGTCGGTCGCGCCGGAGTGCTGGCCGTGCGAGAGCGGGGGATGGTCGCGCGGCCGTCACCACGACCGGCGAAAGCGACGAAGGACGACGACACCGACGGGCGTGCCGCCGCGATCCGCGCCTGCACCTCGACCGAAGAAGCGGTAGGACCGCACGCATGACCTGGTGGGCGTATGCGTTCCTCTCGGCACTCGCCGCTTCCGCGACGGCGATCCTCGCGAAGATCGGCGTGAAGGACGTGCCGTCGAACCTCGCCACGGCGGTGCGCTCGGTCGTCATCGTCGTCTTCGCGTGGGGCATGGTCTTTGCGGCGCGCGAACAGCGGAGCCTCCCCGCGCTGAGCCGACGATCGCTCGTCTTCCTGATCCTCTCGGGCGTCGCGACCGGTGTCTCGTGGCTCGCGTACTTCAAGGCGCTCGAGCTCGCGCCGGTGTCCCGCGTCGCCCCGATCGACAAGGTGAGCCTGGCCTTCACGGTCTTGCTCGCAGCGGTGGTGCTCGGTGAGCCGGTCTCCTGGAGGCTCGGGCTCGGTACGGCGATGATCGTGGCGGGCGTCTTGCTCACGCTGGCCAAGTAGCCCGCTTCGCCGCCGCGCTCCGTCCGGTGTCTCATGGTGAGACTGTCTCGTTGTGAGACGTATCATCGCGAGACGGTATGCGAGAAGAGGCGCCATTTTCCCGCGTTCGGTGACCGCTGTCGTTGGCATGGAGAGTGCGTTGGTGTGGGCATGAAGCGCACCTCTCTTTTCGTTGCCTTGGCCTCGTCTCTTTCCCTCGTGGGGTGTTCCGGCGCGCCCGAGCCCACGGTGGCCGAAGCCGCCGAGGCGTTCTCGAGCGCGCGCGCGAAGCTCTACGACTTCAGCTTCGAGGGGCAGGTGCTCACGGACTCGCCCGCGAGCGCGAGCAGCGCCGTCCGGGAGCAGCTCTTCTACACGGTGGGCCAGCTGAACGGCGTGAAGTACGAGCGCGGCACCGGCGGCGGTGTGGGACGCCTCGACGCGGTGAAGGTGAGCGCGATCACGACGACTCCCGACGCGAGCGGCAAGACCCTCGTGCGCTACAAGGCCTCGCTGCCCGTGGGCTGGCTCGACGTGTACAATGCACCGAAGGCGTTCACGTTCGTGCTGCCGAAGGATCTCACGGACGCGGGAGAGGCCGCGTTCGCCTCGAAGTACGGCACGACGTGCATCGACACCTTCGCGACCAGCCGGGCCGGAGCCTCGAATCTTTGGTACTACTACCGGCCCGCTGCCCGGAATTGCCGTCTTGCAGACGCCGACGTCGCTCGCCTCCCGGTGACCATCGCCCCCGCCGCCGAGGTCTCCTCGGGGAGCTACCCGGAGTACGACAAAATCTGGGCCGATGGCGAGCTGAACGCCGTCGTGATCTTTGGCCGCGACCGCGCGAACGACAACTCGTACTCGGACTTCGGCGTCTCGAACTACGCGCAAACGGTCTACAAGATCCGCAGTCAGTTCGCCCTCGGCACGAAGATGGAGCCCGTGCGCTGCGTTGGCCGTCCGAGCGACTCCTGTTCGGGCATGCCGGCCGCGCCGGGGGCCGAGTTCCCCGACGTGACCCTCGAGGGCAAGACCTCGGACGGACGCCTCGTGCGCGTCACGGCCATGCTCATCAACGCGCCAACGAACACGACCGCCGCCTGGGATCGCCGCTATGCGGAGCTCTCCTCGCGCGCCGACGTGATCGTCTACAACGGCCACGCCGCGCTTGGCGCGAACGTGCAGGCGCTCACGCGCAAGGGGCGCTTCCAAAAGGGGCAGTACACGATCGTCTCGATGATGAGCTGCGACTCGTTCGCGTACGTGGACGGCTTCATGGCGGCGGAGCGCGCAAGGCTCAACCCCGAGGACACGACGGGCACGAAGCACCTCGACATGATCACGAACCTCATGCCGACGAACCCCACGAAGCTCCCCGGTGCGGCCTTCGCTCTGCTGAACGGCGTGATGAACCCGAAGTCTCCTCGGACGTACACGCAGATCCTCGGCGCCTTCGAGGCCGATCACTTCGCGGTCGTCACCGGCGACGAAGACAACGCGTGGAAGCCTGCCGCACGCTGAGGTGACGCTCGGGGCGCGACGCTCCCGCTCACGGCCCTGATGAGCCTGCTCGGCCACGTTCGTCTCGGAACGTGAGTGTGAGCGGGCTTCTTCGTGCGTCGATCACCACGTGCGCCGCGGGGACGCTGAGCCGCTCGACGAGGCGCGGGCCCCAGACGCGGTACGCCGGCAAGAACCGCTCGACGTACGCCGTGGCCTCTTCGTCGCTCATGCCGCGCCCGTCGCGCGCGCGTCGCTCCCGTTCGGCGCCCACGCGCCACTCGACCATGTGCTCGACCTCGTCGCCCTCGATCACGACCCAACGGTCCACACGGGCGCGCCACGGCGCATAGGCGGCGAGGAGTTCGTTGCAGGTTGCAAAGGAGTCGTCCGGCGGCAGGAATGGCTCGGCCGCGGGCTCGAAGGCGAGCATCCACCCCTCGAAGAGCACGACGTCGACGGGGCCGTGAACCTCGGTCCACGCCTCGTGCGGAGCCCGATCGCCCGCGCCGCCATGGGCGCCCTTGTCGTACCGTGGCACGGCGCACGAGCGGCCTTGATCGAGGTCTGCGAGCTGCGAGAGCACGCGGAGGCCGAGCTCGATGTCGTGGGTGCCCGGGTAGCCGCGGACGGCGAGGTAGCGGTTCCCTGCGTGGCGTGCGGCAAGCGCGAGCTGTTCGTCGCGCGTGAGGTACACGTCGTCGATCGAGACGCTCGCGGCGCGCAGGCCGCGTGAGGCGAGGAGGCGTTCGAGCTTCGCGCACAGCGTCGTCTTGCCGGCTCCTTGCGGCGCGCAGAACCCGACGCAAAGGGAGCGATTCGCCGAGGCGCGGCCTTCGTACGCGGCGTGGGCGATCCACGAGGCGAGGGTGTCTTCGAGCTCGGTGCGGGTCATGCGTGCGTCGGAAGGTAGAGTAGGGAGCGCGTGCCGGGAATCGGCGTTCACGACGCGGGAAGGGGCCTCGAACGCAAAAGCGAGGACGCCGTCCCGTGACGACGCCCTCGCTCGTGCGCACCCGGTGCTGCGCGGTGGTCTCGTTCGTTCAGCGCGTCATGCCCGCCGCGTAGAGCGTTGCGATTTCGCTGTCGGAGAGCGCGCGGTCGAAGAAGCGGAGGTCACGCACGAACACCGCGTTCGAGGCGCCGCCCGCGCCGAAGTCGAAGGTGTTGAGGGCGCCGTTCCAGACGTCGTCCGCGGGGAGGTGGCCCACGTCGGTGCCGAAGACCTGGTCGCCGCCGTTCGCGGCGTACGCGTCTCCTTCGTAGGCGATGTGGGTCGCGTCGCGGAAGGTGCGGACCACACCACGCGTGGGCGAGGTGCGGTGCCAGACCACGGTGAACATGTGGTAGCGAACGTTCCACCAGTCGCTCGCGGTCACGCTCGCGCCGGAGGGCCCGAGGCGGCTCGCTTCGCTGCCCCCGCCGAACGGGTACCAGCTGCCGGAGGCCTGCACGAAGGGCACCGAGGCGTACCACGAGGGGCCGAGCGCCACGTTGAGGCCGTAGGAGACGAGCGAGACGTTCGCGCCGGGGCCAACGAAGTCCTCCGTGCGCGCCCAGAGGGAGACGGCGTAGTCTTGGGCCTTCGGTGCGACGCCCCAGCCGGGGAGGGTGACGCGGACCGCCGAGCGATTCGTGCCGCCCGAGCGCCACGCGAGGCGTCCGTCCGTCGGGTCGACCTCGAAGCGCGTGCCGTTCGTGGCCGTCGCCGTCGCGCCGTGGCCCGAGGCGTCGGCGAGGGAAGCGCGGTTCAGCGGGAAGTGCAGCGCCGCGGGGATCGCGGTGCTCGAGGGGGCCGCGGTCGGCGCCGAGCCACAGGTGCAGGGACACGCCGCAGTGCCGCCGCCGCCGCCGGTCACGGGCGCGGGGGCAGGAGCCGGGGCAGGCGCGGGGGCAGGAGCCGGGGCAGGAGCCGGGGCAGGCGCGGGAGCAGGCGCGGGAGCAGGCGCGGGAGCAGGGGCGGGAGCGGCATCGGGAGCGGCGG
>CAIOHM010000377.1 GCA_903858055.1 uncultured delta proteobacterium | reverse complement strand
TGCAGAAAGTCGGCTTCGCGCGCGAGGCTCTGCGCGTAGGTGCGCGCACGCTCGAGGCTCGGATGCTTGGCCCGGACGACTCTCGCGGCTGCTTCGAGATCGGGCGGCGGCACCTCGAGGGGAGCGCCCGCCTCGTCGAGCGTGAGTTCCTCGGGCTCGACGGCGATGAGCGCGCCGAGCGCGACGCGCGCCTCGGTGACACGGCCCTCCGCGTCGAGCACCTCCGTCTCGGAGAGCGCCTCGTCGGCCAGGGCGAGCGCTTGCTCGGAGGCGGCGCCAAAACCGCTCACGACCCGGGCCCGCGCGATGCGGCTGATGACCTGAGCTTCGGCCAGGTTTCGCTTCCTCAAGGCGAGCGAACGCTCGGCGAAGAGCGTCTCGACCCACGCGTGCGCTGCACGCTCGAGCACCGCGGCGCGCGCCTCCGCTGCCCTCGCCACGGCCGCCACGCGGGCCGCGTCCATCGCGCTCCGCCGCGTTCGACCGATCGGCCGCAGCGGCAGCGGCTGCTGAAACTGCGCCGTGGCGTCGAAGCCGGGCCTCGCCCCCGCGGGGAAGAAGCGCGAGCCGCCCGTCAGCTGGAGCTGCCCGGGAAGCACGAGGAGCGGATTGGACACAGACGCGGCTTCTTCGAGCAGGAGCGCCGCACGCTCCGAGGCGCGCGCCGCCGGCGAACGCTCCGATGCACGATCGAGCGCCGAGCGAAAACTGAGCGGGGCCGCGCCGTGAGCGAAGGCCGCGACGAGCCACGCTCCGCACACCCACCGCCATGCAGCCGCCACCATGCCTCGGCGCGTACCACCTTCGGGCGCGACGCAAAAGAGCGCCGCCTCCGCTTCACGCGGGGGGCGCGCTCGCTGCGACGCTCGGCCGCGAAGCTTGCGCGTCGAGCCACCCTTTCAGATGGCTGTACACTGCAAGCACCGCATCACCGTGACGCAGCATGAGGTAGCCGCAGCCGCTGATCACGGCGGCGTCGCCGACACCAAACTGGGCGGTCCACCCGCCGCCCGAAGCGCGTCGCTCCAGCTCGGCGAGCGCCTTGTGGATCCGCACGAAGGCCTGCTCGGAAGCCGCCTCGTCGCCGCGCTGCTTCGCGTAGAACGCCGCAACGGCCTGATCGGCGACATGGTCACCGAGCTCGTCCAGCGTGCGGTGGACGAGGCGCTGCCGCACCCCAACGCCGAACATGGGCGGGTTCGGGAACGCGTCCTCGAGGTACTCGACGACGACGGTCGAATCGAAGATCGAGGTCTCGCCGTCTACGAGCACCGGCACCTTGCCGAGCGGAGACACGGCCATGAACTCGGGCGAGCGGTTCGCAAGGTCGACGGACACCTCTTCGAAGGCGAGGTCTTTCTCGAGGAGCACGATGCGAACCTTGCGCCCGAAGGGAGAGCGCGCCGTGTTGAAGAGCCGGAGGGGCATGTGCAGACACTAGCGGCTCGGGGCACCGCGGAGCAAACTTGCGCGATCGTTGGTCAGGAGAACAGCTCGGGCGCGCGCACCACGCGTCGGTCGCGGGCCCAATCGAGCAAGCCCTCGGTCTCATGACGCAAAAGCCGCACGTGGAGATCTTTGGGGTGCAGGGCGATGCGCGTCGGCGACAGCGCCGCAAGCGGGCGCGCGGCCCGGCAGAAGGCCACCGTCGAGACGATGCGCTCGGCGTTTCGCGAGGCAAAGTTCAGGACGAGGCTCCGTTTGCGCGTCCCCGCGACCGGGTCGACCACAGCCAAGCGCTCCTCGAGGTAGCGGTAGCCTCGCCGCGCGAGCATGCGCTCGAGCGAGGGCTGGAGTCCCCAAGCGGGAGGTACGAATCCGTCGATCGTGAGCCCGACCTCGTCGAGAATGCCTTCGCCGTTCGCCACGCGGATCTCGAGCTCGCGATCGCCGAGGAGGCTGCACTCCGCCTCGTTCCCCGACACGACGCGCTGACTCACGAAGGTCGTGGCGCGCCCGGCCAAGCCCTGTGCGCTCATGGAGGCGCGCTCGAGTTCGGTGGAGCGATGGTAGTAGCCGTGGAGAAACACTTCGTGGCCGTCGCGTTGCAGCTCACGCAGCTCCGCGCAAAACTCGGGCGCCTGCACGAGCGGCGCTTCGGCGTGGAAGTTTGGCACCACGAGCAACGCGGGCTTGATGCCGCGCGCGTGGCAGAGGCGAAGGGCGAGGCGGACCTCGTCGGCGAAAGCCGGCGACACGTCGTGAATCGACACGTGCAGGGGCGCCGTCACGCGCGGGGCTCCTTGGCGAAGTCCGTGTAGTACGCAAGCATCCGCCGCATGTACTGTTCAAAGCTCGGCACGTCTTCCGCGTTGTCGAGGGCGGCCGCGCGAAGATCCCGAACGGGCTCGTCGAAGAGCGCGAGCAGCGCCTCGGCACCACGCTCGACATCGAGCGCACGGTAGACGAAGGAGCTCCCTTCGCGCGCTTGCTCGAAGGCTCCGCCGGCGTCCGGAACGACCACCGGAGCTCCGCACGCCACGGCCTCGGCGAGACCGAGCCCGAAGGTCTCGTAGGGGCACGCATGAAGCAAGCCATCGGCCGCGCGGTAAATCGAGGCGAGGCGTTCGCGTGACTTCTCGAAGGGCCCAACGCGGACGAACGGGAGCCGCGCGGCCTCGCGCTCGAGGAACGCACGCTCGGGGCCGTCGCCGAACAGCCACAGGGTGAAGGGGTGCTTCGCATGAGCGCGCTCGGCCACTTGAAGGAGCGTGTCCCAGCGTTTTTCCGCGGCGAAGCGACCCACGGCGACGACGAGCGGCTCGCAGCGGTCTTCGAGGAGCTCACGGCGCAGCGCATCGTCGCGCCCCACCTTGGTGTGAAAGACGCCGCGGTCGACGCCGAACGGCACGAGGATGACCCGCTCGCAGCCGTGGTCGAGGAGCTTGGCCTTTTGGGATCGGCTCGCGACGAACGTCCCGTTCACGGATCTCGAGATGCTGCGCACCCACGCCCAAAGGGGTTCAACGGCGCGGTCGGTAAACGCGCGCGACACGCGTTTTTCAAGGGCGGGCCGCAGGTAGGTATCGATGAAGTCGGCGTGCCAAACGAACGTGCGCACCTTCGCGAACTCGCGCGGAACTCGCATGCCGAAGAAGCTCGCAAGGTACGGCGAATGAAGCTCGAGCACGTCGGGGCGTTCGGCCTCGATGGCTTTGCGGAGCGCCCGTGGGGCCGTGAGCAGGTGGTAAGTCGGGTCGTACGGAGTGGATGGTCCCGCAAGGCGCACCACCGACCGGGATCCGCCTTTTATGCCCGAAGAAGGGATGTCGATCCGTTCATTCCGAGGGCCAGGCGCGATCACGACCGACTCGTGTCCGAGTTGGCACGCAATTTGATTCTTCGCATCCAAATGGCTGCGAACTCCTCCCCCGCGCTCCGAGTAGAATTCGGTCAAGTCAACGAGCTTCACCCGGTGACTCATACCGCGAAAGCCCCGTTCGATCGCAAACAGGACGCGCTTTTTCGCCGCGGAATTGACGCGCACGGAAAATTGCTCGAGGCGGTGACCGAGGTTCCGGCGTTTGCCGAACTCGCCGCGCGCGCCGGTCGACCGTTGAAAATCGCCATCATCAGCGACTTCACGCGAATTCCGTATGCAAACGGTGCGGTGTTTCAGACACGGTTCCTGTATCGCGCGTTGCGTCGGTGTGGTCACCAAGTCACACTTGTAGGGCCAAAGGACCCGGACGGCTCCGTCGGCGATGTCCCCGAGGGAACGATTGAGCTCCCGAGTCTTCCGCTCGCGGCCTACCCGGGCGTGCACCTTCCCATTCCGTCCGAGGCGTGGGTCTATGACGCGGAACGTTTCGACTTCGATCTGATCTTCGCGCAGACGACCTCGACGCTCCTCGAGTTCGCGCTCTGGCTTCGCAAGGTGAACGGTACGCCCGTGATTTGCGTCAACACCACGCACCTGACGATGGCTTACGAAGTCCTTCTTCCCGAAGCGCTCGCGAGCGTTCCTGCGGTTCATAAGGCTGTGCTCGCCGCGCTTGCGAAGCCTTACGAGGCGACGTACGCCCGCCTCTTCAACGACTCCGATGGACTTATCGTTCTGTCCGAGGGCTTTCGCGATTATTGGCTCGCTCGTGGCGTGACCACGCCCATTCACGTGGTGCCGCGCACGGTGACGCCTGAGAACTTTGATCGCCCGGTCGGCGAAGATCCCTTCCTGCCGCTGCTCGCGGAGCATGGCATCGAAGACGGTCCGCGTCTCTTGTGTGCGGGTC
>CAIOHM010000376.1 GCA_903858055.1 uncultured delta proteobacterium | reverse complement strand
CCACGATCACGGCCACGATCACGGCCACGATCACGGCCACGATCACGGCCACGATCACGGCCACGATCACGGCCACGATCACGGCCACGATCACGGCCACGATCACGGCCACGATCACGCGCACCACCATCACCACGGCCACAGCGACGTGCGGGCCATCGTCCTCCCGCTGGAGAGCGGTTCGGCAGATCCGCTCGTCACGACCGCGCGCGAAGCGCTCGTGCGATTCCACGACGCCGCCGTCGAACCGCCGGTGGTGGGCCAGCCCTTCTCGGTGCATTTGCACGGCCGTGAAGAGCGAACGCTCGCCCTCGCGGCCCGCGGCACCTACGCCATCTTCACCGAGCCGTGCGGCGACGAGATGGGCCTCGAACTCGCAGCCGGCACCGAGAGACTCACGCTCACGGGCGCCCGCCATTTCCGCCACGAGCACAGCCACGCGGAGGAGGTCTCGTCGATGGCGATTGCGCAAGACGGCAACCTCGATCGCGAGGCCTTCGAGGGCTGGCTCGGAGGCTTCCTGCGCGAGCACGGCCCGAACCTCTACCGGCTCAAGGGCGTCTTCGCGTTCGCAGGCGTCGACGAGCGCGTCGTGCTGCAGGCGGTCCACATGGTGACGGACTCGGGCTCGCTCGGTCCCTGGGGCTCGGCCCCGCGCCGCACCGAGCTCGTGCTCATCGGTAAGGACTTGCCACGCGCCGAAATCGAGGCAGCGGTGCGAGGCGCCGCCTCATCACGCTAACCGAGGCCTGAGCGTCACGACGCGCGTCAGTGCTCGTCGTGCTCGTGGTGCGCGTGCTCGTGGTGCGCGTGCTCGTGGTGCGCGTGCTCGTGGTGCGCGTGCTCGTGGTGCGCGTGCTCGTGGTGCGCGTGGTGCGCGTGATGCGCCCGATGCCCTCGACCTTCGAGGACCGCAGCGCGCGGCTGCGGATGCTCCCCTGCACACGGGCGAAGCTCGATCGTGAGGTGGTCGACCGCGGTCTCTTGCACGACGATGCGCCGGCAAGTCTCGATGTCGACGGGCTTGTGCGCCGCGAGCGCCACTACGCAGCACACCTCGTTGGGGCCCATCTCCCACACGTGCATGTCCACGACCTCGCCGGCGCTCGCTTCTTCGAGCACGTCACGCAGGTGCACGAGATCGACGCTCGCGGGGACCATGTCGAGCAGCGGGCGCGCCGCGCGGGCCAAGAGCTGCCAGGCCCACCGCGCGATGACGACCGCGCCGACGACGCCCATGAGCGGGTCGAGCAGCGTGAAGCCCGTGCGACGCCCGACGACGAGCGCGACGATCGCGAGCAGGCTCGTGAGCGCGTCCGCGAGCACGTGGAGGTAAGCCGCTTGGAGGTTGTGA
Organism: uncultured delta proteobacterium; assembly: GCA_903858055.1. Classification (GTDB taxonomy): domain Bacteria; phylum Myxococcota_A; class Polyangia; order Polyangiales; family Polyangiaceae; genus CAIQDA01. The sequence continues at coordinate 5,680 of CAIOHM010000376.1, read as the reverse complement.
TCGTGCGTGAGCGGCGAGCCCTTCGCCTTCGCGTGCGCGCGCTCCCCCGCGGCGTGCGGGTGGTCGTGCCCGTGATGGTCGTGCCCGTGATGGTCGTGCCCGTGATGGTCGTGCCCGTGATGGTCGTGCCCGTGACCATGAGCCTCACCGTGCCCGTGGTCATGATCGCCGTGAAGGAGCGCCGCGCTCGCGAGGTTCACCACGAGGCCGAGGACGGCCACGGGGATGGCCTGCGCGAAGTCGATGGGCTCGGGGTGCAAGATGCGCTCGAGCGACTCGATGACGAGCCACAGCGCCGCGAAGACGAGCAAGACGGCGTTCGTGAAGCCGGCGAGGGCGTAGATCTTCCCCGGACCGAAGCTGAAGCGGTCGCGCGTCGCGTGCGTCCGCGCGTACCAATACGCCGCCGCGGTGAGCGCGAGCGCCCCCACGTGCGTGGCCATGTGCCAGCCGTCCGCCACGAGCGCCATCGAACGCGTCCACGAGCCATAGGCAATCTCGCCGACGGCGGTCACGAGCGTGAGGACGACGACGCCGCGGGTCTTGGCTTCCGCCGTGCCCACGACGGGTTTCGGGTGGCGCAGCGGCTCGTGGGGATCGAACGCTTCGCGCGTCTCGTGGACCATGCGGTGCGGCTACCAGAGCCGTGGCGTCGTCGCCAGGCGCACGGAGCCTCGCGTTGCGGCGGGTGCGCCTAGTTGGCCGACCACTCGAAGCGGTAAACGCCTTGCGGTGCGCGCACCCCGTCCGCGAGGCCCACGCTCGATGCGTTCGTGTCGGCGTCGTCGAACACGAGGACCCCGCCCTCTTCGCGCAGGTCTTCGAACGGCACGAGGGCGAACCACGCGCGCGGATCGACGCGCACCGTAAGGAGCCCGCCCTGCGCGAGCGTGACGTCGACGGCTACGGGCGACACCACGCGCTGCTTGCATGGTGCATCGGCACCGGGACGCGCCGGGTCGATCGCGGCGCTGCGGCGATTCGATCCGAACGTGATCGAGCCCCGAAACGGCTTCGCCCCCGCGGGAAGCACGACCTCGCCCTCGACCGTTGCGACGACGGTCTTGTCTTCGAGCGCGTCGAGGTCCCCGCCGTTCAGCCAGAGCTCACCGGTCACGGCGGCCTCACTCGTCCCTTGCCCGCCGCGCGGGAAGCGCACGGGCGCGCCGGAGAGCAAATCCGCCTCCGCGCCGCCAAGCACTTCGCCCACGTAGGTGCCCGTCGAGATGCAGCTCTTCTCTTGCGCCACCGGGATCGGCTTCGAGCGATTCATGTAGACCGCACCGACCCGCAGCGAGGCCTTCGTGAGCGTCACCGCGAGCCCGCGTCCGCTCGTGAACGCCACGCGGTGCTCGGTCACGCCCTCGGGGCCTGCGAGCTGAGCGCCGAACGAGACGACCTCGCCGCCGGTGGTCCCGACACACGCGCCCAGCGCGAGGGCGAGGACGAGGGGAAACGCGCGCACGAGCTTCACGAGGCACCTCCGAGCGTGTAGCCGAGCGTGAAGAGCACGGTGCGCGGCGCCCCTGCCGCAAAGTGTCTGCTCGGCACGAGCGTCACGCCGTCGCTCGGGGCGAAGACCGAAGGAAACACGTACTCGCTCTGGCGGTAGCGGGCGTCGAAGAGGTTCTGCACCGAGAGCGTCGCCTCGAGGCCCTTCCAGCCGAGCGAGGCGGCGCCGTCGACCGTGAAGATCACCTCGGAGCGCTGACCGTAAGGCAGCGCACGCCGCCCGACGTAGCCAGAGCCGAGCGCCACATTTCCGTGCAGCGGCGAGCCCTCGAAACGCTCGAAGAGATCGCGGTGGTAGCTGCCGTCGAAGCGGAGCACGAGATCGGGCGCGTAGGGCACGAGGAGCCCCGTGTCGTCGAAGGTGGCGCGCACCCACGTGCCGCTCGTGGAGAGATCCACGTCGTCGGTGGTGTAGCGCGCGGAGCCCACGAAGCCGATGCGCGTCGTACCCTGAGCGAGCGTGTTGCGCCCCGCGACCTCGTCGAAGAGCAGGTCGCGGTCGACGTGGGTGCGAAACCCGATGGCACGGAGCGCGATGGCGTGCGCCTCGGTGGACTGCTGCCAGCTCGCGCCGATCTCGCCGCTGTCGAGCTCCGCGAAGGGCGTGGCCAAGCCGTCGCTGACGTAGATCGGATCGACCGAGCGAGCACCGCGGCCCCAGCTCGCAGAGAACGTGAAGTCGTCGAAGGGCCCAAACAGCAGCGACGCGCGAGGCAGGAGGACGCTCCCCGCCGTGGTCGAGCGCTGGAAGGCTTCACGCCAGCGGCCCTGGTCTTGTTGCGTGAGGCAGTTCGAGTCTCCGGGCGGGTTGGTCCGCGAGGGCTGGCGAACGCTCTGCACCGCGCATCGATCGAGCACGTCGTAGCCGTAGTACTCGGCGCGCGCGCCGCCGCGGAAGGTCAGCCACTTCTGCACCTTCAGCGACGTATCCATGTAAAGCGCAAGGTTCGACGAGACGGCCTGGAGATCCGCTTCCACGCGATAGGGGGCGTTCGTGCGTGCTTCGCGGCGTACCTGCTGCCCGTCGCTGTCGTCGCCGCGCGCGTAGGCGCCGAGCTCCACCTCTTGCGGGAGGTCGAGGAGCTTGAAGCGCATGCGGCTCGAGGCACGGAGCCCGACGCTCTTCGTGGCGACGGCGAGATCCAGGAGATCGCCGCGCTGCGTGTGGAGGTTCTGAAGGGCCTCTTGCGGGTCGTGCAGGAAGCCCGTGAAGTTCTCGAGGAGGCGCAGCGTGGTCCCGACCGCGAACACTTGGAGGCGGTAGGTCGTGTCGGAGACCCGCTCTTCGACGTCGAAGGAGACCGAGTGGCGTGTGGCGTCGCCCCCTTGGCGGGGATCGTAGGTACCGAAGAAGTCCACGCGGCCGCGGCCCACGTCGTCGGCGCGCAGGAGCCCCGCCGAGGAAAAATGCGTAGCGTAGGAGGTCCCGAGCAGTCGCCAGGTGCCCGTGCCCGGCAAGACGCCCTCTACTTGCGCGTTGATCGCCCCGCGTTGCGACGAGCGGTTCGTGCCAAAACCATCGCTGCGGACGAGCTCGCCGCCGGCGAACGTGTGACGGCCGTAGCCCTCGGGCCCCCACGAGAGCAGGAGGCGCTCGGTGCCGAAGCTGCCCTTCGTGACCTTCGTGGTCAGGCCGCGCCGCTCGAGGCCGAGCTCGTAGTTCGCGCTCCCGGCCACGGCGAAATTTCCCTGACGCGGGTCGTAGGGTCCTTCGACGACGCGCAGCGCCTCCACGAGCTCCGGCACGACGAAGTGCAAGTCGGCGAAGCCGTTGCCATGCAGGTTCCCGACCTGGTTGACCGGGACGCCCCCGACCGTGAGCTCGAGGTCTTGGCCGAGGCGGGCGTCGAAGCCGCGCAGGTAGATTTGCTCCGGATGCCCCTCGCCGCCTTCGTTTGCCAAGAAGAGCCCGGGCGCGAGCTCGAGGAGGCGCGCGGCGTTGGCCCGAGGCACGCGCGCGAGCTCCCCGACCTTCAACTGAAAGTCCGAGGCGCCGCGGCTCGGAGGGGCCGTGCGGCCGCGCACGGTGACCTCGTCGGCCTTCTTCGTCGGCTCGGGCGTCGCGCTCTGGTGCTCGTCGTGCGGGTCCGTGTCGTCGTCGGTCGCCACGGAAGGCACCGGCTCCTCCGCGAGAGCAGCACGGGCGAGGACGAGGCTGAACAGGGCGACGCGGAGCACGGGGGTGGTGAACCACAATTGCACCACAGTTGCAAGTACGACCCCATCACGTGCCCGAAACGCGGCCAAAGCCAGGAAACGAGTCGCAACGAGCGGGGCTCGCGCAGCGCCTACGAAAAAACTTATTCAAGTTCCTGCGGGGCGAGCCGTTCTTGGGAGTTGAGGCGAATCAGGTCATGCGCGTGCAGTCTTCGATCGAGAACCGTTTCCAGCAGGCGAGCTTCGCCGAAGCGCGCACGTTACGCCCTGCCGAGACCACCCTCACGCCGACCGCCCCGGGCGCCACGCGCGAAGCCACCCCCGAAGCCCCGGTCGAGGCGAGCACGAGCAGCCGCTTCGCCTCCCGCCGCCCGCCGGCCACCCCTGCGCTCACGCGCCGCGCGCGCGCGAAGGACGAAGACCTGGAGCCGAGCTCGTCGCCAGGGTTCACCCAGGCCGTCGAGGGCTCGCGCCCGTCCCCCTCCTTCGACCGCCTCGACATCAGCAGCGCGGCGCGCCGCATGAGCGTCGAGGAGGGCCGTCGCGCGTCGGTCGACCAGGCCGAGGCGGCCAAGCGCAACGGCACCCAGAACCCAGCGGTCACCACGCAGGTGGCCACGATGCTCGACCTGCGCGTCTGAGCTCGCCCCGCCGTCGTCTCGTCGGGCAAAACACCCACCGCGCAACAGCGCCGTCACGTTTGCGGCGATTGCGCTTTTTTTTGTCGGCGAGAAGCATGTAGCATCCCACGAAGATGCTTCTCGAGCGTCGCACCCCTATGCCAACGAACCCTGCCGACGAAGCGAAGTCCTCCGGTGCGCGTGGCGTCGTGCTGGTGGTCGACGACGAAGAAGCCGTCCTGCGTCTCTACGCGCGAGCGCTCGGAGCGGCGGGCTTCGACGTCACCCCCGTGAGCGACTCCCGCGAGGCCGCGAAGGTCATCGTCGAGGGTGAGTTCGACGTCATCGTGAGTGACATTTCGATGCCGGACCTCGACGGTCTCCAGCTCCTGCGCAAGACGCGCGAGCACGACCTCGACATCCCCGTGATCCTCATGACCGGCGCGCCTGCGCTCGCGACCGCGGTGAAGGCCGTCGAGGTCGGCGCGCTTCGCTACCTCGTGAAGCCGTTTCACATGACCACGCTCGTGCAGGCGGTGGACGAAGCCGTCAACCTGCGTCGCCTCGCGAAGGCGAAGCGCGAGGCCCTCGAGCTGCTCGGCGAGTCCACGAAGCTCATCGGCGATCGCGCAGGTCTCGAGGCGAGCTTCGCGCGCGCCGTGCAGGGCCTTCACATCGTTTACCAACCGATCGTCCGTTGGTCGACCAAGTGCGTCTACGGGTTCGAGGCGCTCGTGCGCTCCCGCGAGGCGTCCCTCCCGGACCCCTACTCGCTCTTCGACGCCGCCGACCGCCTCAACGCGCACCACGCGCTCGGTCGCGCCATCCGCAAGCGCGTCATCGAGCCCATCGACGTGCTCGAAGAGGGGCAGGCGCTCTTCGTGAACATCCACGCGAACGAGCTCCTCGACGACTCGCTCTTCGACGACTCGAGCCCCCTCGCCCGCTACGCGCAGCGCGTGGTCATCGAGATCACCGAGCGCGACGCCCTCGACGGCGTGAAGGACGCGCGCGCCCGCGTGCAGCGCCTGAAAGATCGCGGCTTCCGCATCGCCATCGACGACCTCGGAGCGGGCTACGCGGGGCTCACGAGCTTCGCCGTGCTCGAGCCCGACCTCGTCAAGATCGACATGTCGCTCGTGCGCAACGTGCACCTCGAGCCCGCCAAGCGGAAGCTCGTGCGCGCCATCGTCTCGCTCTCGGCGGACCTCGGCATGGCTGTCGTGGCCGAGGGTGTCGAGACTCCGGAAGAGCGCGACGTGCTCGTCGACCAAGGCTGCGATCTCTTGCAGGGCTACTACTTCGCGCGCCCCGGTCCGGCCTTCCCGGGCGCCTCGTTCTCACCCTGATCGGTCACGCGGCGGGTTGCTGCGCCGGCGCGAGGAAGCCTG
>CAIOHM010000375.1 GCA_903858055.1 uncultured delta proteobacterium | reverse complement strand
GAGCGCGTCGGTGCCGTCGGGCACGTGGGCTGCGATCGGGCCGGACACGAGCGGCGCAGGGTCTTCGCTGCGCACGGAGGCGATGTCCGCGTCGATGGCGAGCGCCTCCTGCGACGGCGGCATGACCACGCCGAGGGGCGCCGACGAGAGTGGCGGGAGTGCGAGCTCGCTCGCCGAGGGGAGCGCGTGGAAGTCGATGCGCAGGAGCGACTGCAGGGTCTCGATGGAGGCCTGATCGAGCTCGAGCCAGCGCACGGAGAGGAGGGGGGCGCCGTTGAAGTCGCCCGCGATTCCCTCGACGAGCACGGTCGCGGCGATGAGCGGATCGTCACCCTTCAGGCCGATGGTGACCTGCGCCGTGGTGCCCGGCGGTGCATCGACGCCGACGAGCCAGCAGCGCTCGGCCGTGAAGAGGTGCGCTTCTTCGCGAAGCCATGCATCGACGGAGGGGTAAGGGCGACGTACGACGAGGTCCACGCGACGAGGCTAACGAGGAGCGGAAGCGTTGTCGCCCCCGTCGAGCGTGTGGCCTCGGAGTCTCGGTCGACGCGTTCCGTCGCCCGTGGTAGCCGCCCGCAGCCGTGGCCGAACTTTCTTCCCAGCCCGCATCCGCATCTGCATCCCGCGTTCTCGTTGTCGGCGGAGGCAGCCGCGAGCATGCCATCGCCCACACGCTTCAGGGCGAAGGCGCGACCGTCTTCGTCGCGCCCGGCAACGCAGGGACCGCCTCGTTCGCGACCAACGTGGCGCTGAGCGCGACGGACCTGCCGGCGGTGGTCGCCGCGGCGAAGACCCATGCGGTCGACCTCGTCGTCGTCGGTCCCGAGGGGCCCCTCGTGGCGGGCCTCGCGGACGCGCTTCGCGACGCGGGCATCCCGACCTTCGGGCCGAGCGGTGCAGCGGCGCGCCTCGAGGCGTCGAAGATCTTCATGAAAGAGTTCCTCGCGCGCCACGCGATCCCCACGGCGGCGTTCGCGGTCTTCGACGACGCCGCGAAGGCGACAGCGCACCTCGAGCAGCTCGGTCGACCGCTCGTCGTGAAGGCCGATGGTCTCGCGGCCGGCAAAGGCGTGGTCGTCCCGAAGACCGTCGACGAGGCGGTCGAGGCCGTGAAGGCGTTCATGATCGAGCGCGTGCATGGCGAGGCGGGCGCGCGCATCGTGCTCGAAGAGTTCCTGCCTGGCGAAGAGGCGAGCTTCCACGTGCTCTGCGACGGCGAGCGCTACGTGGCGCTCCCGGCGGCGCAAGATCACAAGCGCGTGCGCGATCTCGACGAGGGACCGAACACGGGTGGCATGGGGGCCTACGCGCCGGCGCCCGTGGTGACCGAAGCGGTGAAGGCGAAGGTGCTCGCGCGCGTCGTCGAGCCCACGCTGAAGGGCATGGCGGCGGAGGGCCACCCGTTCCGCGGCGTCCTGTTCGTGGGGCTCATGGTCGAAGACGGCGAGCCGCGCGTGCTCGAGTTCAACGTGCGCTTCGGCGACCCCGAGACCTGCGTGCTCATGCCGATCTTCCGCGGTCATTGGCGAACGCTGCTCCTCGGTGCTGCGACCGGTGCGCTCCCCGCAGAGCTTCCGGCGCCGCGCCCGGTGCACGCGCTGGGCGTGGTCATGGCGGCCGAGGGCTACCCGGAGAAGGTGACGACCGGCGACGCCATCGACGGCCTCGAGGACGACGCGGCAGGCGAGGCCATCGTGCATCATGCAGGCACCCGTCTTCACGAGGGGCGCGTCGTCACGAGCGGCGGCCGCGTGCTGTGCGTGACCGCCGAAGGCGCGACGCTCGAAGAAGCCCGTGACCGTGCCTATGCGCGCGTGGCGACGGTGCGGTTTCGCGGCGAGCACCACCGCAGCGACATCGGGGCCCGCGCCCTCGTCAAGCGCTGAGCCGCGGCGCGTTGGACCCACGCATGAGCCGTGGCCCCGCGCGGGTCACGGTTTTTTTCCGCTGCCCCCCTGGCGCCCGAGAGCAAGGGTCTTAGGCTCTCTCCATCGACGCTCCGCGTGGCGGTTTTTGGGGCGGTGCGTCGCGGTCCTTCGCGTGGGCGCTCGCTCACGTCATCAAATCCTTTCCATCCCCCGCGGCACCTGTATTCTCGAGGTGCAGCACGACTCTTGAACGAAGCACTCGGCCCTGCCGATGCGAGGTGAGCATGTCGGAGAAAAAAGGTCCTGGTCCCCGCGACGAAGAGCTCGCGCCGTTCGGCGAAGAGCTCCCGGTGTTGCCGATCCGCAACGCCGTCCTCTTTCCTGGCGCGGTGGCGCCCTTCGACGTCGGTCGCGAGAAGAGCGTCGCGCTCGTCGAGTCGGTCGACTCGCTGCCGCAGCCCATCATCGCGATCTTCGCGCAGCGTGATCCCTCCACGGACGAGCCGGGCAAAGACGACCTCTACACCGTCGGTTGTGCCGCGCGCGTGCTCAAGGCGCTCAAGCACTCCTCGGGCAATTACTCGCTCATCCTGCAAGGCCTCGTGCGCATCCGCCTCGAGGAGGTGACGCAGACCGCGCCCTTTTTGAAGGCGAAGGTCGTTCGTCTCGACGAGGGCGAGGGCCACGACGAAGAGGCCGAGGCGCTCCTCTTGAGCCTGCGGGACACGGCGAAGCAGGTCATGAGCCTCATGCCGGAGCTGCCGCGCGAAGCGGGCTCGCTCATGGAGTCGGTCACGCAGCCGGGCGCGCTCGCGGACATCGTCGCCGCGAACCTCGACACGACGGTGGAAGAGAAGTCGCAGGTGCTCGACACCGTCGACACGAAGGAGCGCATCCGCAAGGTGCTGCGCCTGCTCACGCGTCAGCTCGAAATCCTGAAAATGCGCGAGCGCATCAACTCCCAAATCAAGGAGGAGATGGGCAAGAACCAGCGCGAGTACGTGCTGCGCCAGCAGCTCAAGGCCATCAAGGAAGAGCTCGGCGAAGACGACGGCGACCAGGGCGACTTGGACGGCCTCGAAGATCGCATCTCGAAGGCGAACCTCCCCGGTGAGGCGGAGCAGGTCGCGAAGAAGCAGCTGAAGCGCCTGCGCAACATGCAGGTCGGAAGTGCAGAATACACGGTTGTCCGCACCTACCTCGACTGGATCCTCGACCTCCCCTGGCACCACCAGACCGTCGACAACCTCGACATCGCGCAGGTGCGCCGCGTGCTCGACGAAGACCACTACGGCCTCGAGAAGGTGAAGAAGCGCATCCTCGAGTACCTCGCCGTGCGCAAGCTCAAGAAGGACAAGAAGGGCCCGATCCTCTGCCTCCTCGGCCCGCCCGGCGTCGGCAAGACCTCGCTCGGTCGCAGCATCGCGCGCGCGCTCGGCCGCAAGTTTCACCGCATCTCGCTCGGCGGCGTCCACGACGAAGCGGCGATCCGCGGTCACCGGCGCACCTACGTCGGCGCGCTGCCGGGGCAGGTGATTCAAGGCATGAAGAAGACGGGCACCATCAACCCGATCTTCATGCTCGACGAGGTCGACAAGCTCGGCCACGACTTCCGCGGAGACCCGTCGGCGGCGCTCCTCGAAGTGCTCGACCCGGAGCAGAACAACACCTTCTCCGATCACTACCTCCTTGAAACTGAGGTAACTTGATTTTGGCTGATCCGATGAGCTCCTCCCACCGGCCGAGCGACCCATATTCCTAGTAGATGCCTATCATCTTCAAGGCCT
>CAIOHM010000374.1 GCA_903858055.1 uncultured delta proteobacterium | reverse complement strand
GCGGCGCCGCTGCCCTCGGCCCGCGCAGGCAACCCGCTCACGGCGTTCGCGGACGTCGAGCGGCCGGCGCTCCTCGACGACGGCGTGGTGGTCGACGAAGAGGGGGGCACCGAAGGGACGAGCTTCGCAGCGCCGCGCACGGCCCGCGCCGCGCTCGCGATCCCGCCTTCACGGGCGAAGGGCTACACGGCGCTCGTGCGTCGCGCGCAGATCCTCGCGGCGTCGCGTTCGCTCGCGGCGGACCCGGGCGAAGCGCTCCGTTCCCATGACGATGGCGCGCTCGGCGCGGGGACGCGCGGCGCAGTGGCCGTGAACACGACGAGCGAGGTCGAAGGTGTCGTCGAGGCGCTCGCCGTGAACCTTCCGCCGGGGGCGCGCGCCGTGCGCGAGCTTCGCGTGCCCTTTGCCGCGGGCTCCCCCGTGAGGGGCACGTTCGCGCTCGTGTTCGAGGGGGCTCCGCACGCCGCGCGGATGGATCCCTCCCAGAGCGAGGTCGATCTGGATCTGCGCGTGCAAAGCCTCGCCGGCGTCACGCTCGCGGCTTCGCAGTCGTTCGAGGACGACCAGGAAGTCACGACGGCCTCGCTGCGGGGTGGCGAGACCGTGCGCCTGGTCATCGAACAGGCCTCGGCGACGCCGGCCCGCCGTGCGGTGCTCGTGTGGCGCTTCCGCAAGAGCGAGCGATGAAGCGGCTCTGAGACCCCGCTGCAGCCTCGCCGCCGAAGGCTACGCGCGCAGCAGCTCGACGAGCTCTTTGACGCTCACCTTCGCCGAGAGGTCCGCGCCTTCGAGGACGCCGCGCACGAGGTCCCGCTTCTTCGTATGGAGCTCCAATACCTTCTCCTCGACGGTGCCGAGCGTCACGAGGCGAACCACGGTCACGGGCTGGGTCTGCCCGAGGCGGTGCGCGCGGTCGGCGGCCTGGTCCTCCGCCGCGGGGTTCCACCAGGGGTCCAGCAGGAAGACCGTGTCGGCGGCGGTCAGGTTTAGGCCCGAGCCGCCTGCCTTGAGCGAGAGCAGGAAGATGCGGAAGCGACCGGCCTGGAAGTCGTCGACGAGGCGCCGGCGATCATCGCTGGGGGTCTCGCCCGTGAGCGAGGCGTGCGCCAGGCCCTCGTTGGTGAGCGCCTCGCTGACGAGCGCGAGGAGCGAGGTGAACTGGCTGAAGACGAGCATCGCGCGGCCTTCGGCGTGCACCTCGCGGACTTCCTCGAGGAGTGTGGCGATCTTCGACGAGACGCGCGGCTGGCGGTCGTCGAGCAAGTGCGCCGCGCAGGCGAGCTGACGTACACGCGTGAGCGCCGCGAGTACCTGGATGTGACCCTCGCCGCCCTCGCTCGCGCCCTTCGGGAGGAGGCCAAGGGCGCGGGAGCACTCGGCGTCGTAAAGCTTCCGCTCGCCCTCGCTGAGCTCGACGTCGAGGCGAACCTCCGTACGGGGCGGCAGCTCGACGGCGACCTGCGCCTTCGTGCGGCGCAGGAGGAACGGGCGCGTGAGCCGTGCGAGGCGTGCTTGTGCCTCGCCGTCGCGGTGGTTCTCGATGGGCGTCGCGAACGTGCGTGCGAAGTGGTCCCAGGAGCCGAAGAGGCCGGG
>CAIOHM010000373.1 GCA_903858055.1 uncultured delta proteobacterium | reverse complement strand
GACGCGGGCGTCGTCGATCGGGCGAGCGTGGGCCTCGACGATCCACGCCGTCCCACGCGCTTCGCCTCGAATTGGGGGCGAGCCTCGGTTGCGCTCGCAGGCCCAGGCGCGTGTGCCGTCGTCCTTCCGCGCGCGAGCCTCGGCCGCGTGCGCGCGCTCACGGCGCCGGTGCTCGTGAGCGCGCGCATGAGCGGCTTCAACCTCGGCAAGGACGGGTGGCTCGCGATCGCGTCGATCGCCATCGTCTCGACCGCGTGCGTCCTCGCGCTGCTGCTCTCGTTCCTCGATCGGCGAGACCGCGTCCCTCGCTGGGCCGCCCTCGTGACGGGGGCCCACGCCGTGCGCACCGCGCTCGTGACGAAAGGGAACTTCCTGCCCGCGCAGGTGCTCGCGCTCGGGGGGAGCTGGGCGTCGTTTCGCGTCGAGTATTTCCTGCTCGCAGTGACGTTCTTCGGGGCCGTGCGCTACATCGAGACCATCGCCTGCGCGAAGATCCCGCTGAGCCGCTTCTACGGCGTCCCGCTCGCCGCGTTCGCGCTCCTGGCCCTCGTCGCGCCATACACGCTGAACCGAAGCCTGCTCCCGTGGCTCCAGGTCGTGGGCATCGCGGGCTTCGCGGCCGCGCTCGTCGTCAACTACCTCCACCGTCGGAGCTCGCGCTCGGCGCGCTGGTCGCTCTACGGCATCTTGGTCCTCGTCGTCGGTTCGGCCGCCGAGATGCTCTACATCACGGTCTTCGGGCGTACCTCCACGGCCCTGGAATTGCTGGCCGGAACGGAGCCGCTCTTCCAAATGGCCGTGCTCACGCTCCGCTCCGCCGAGAACCGCACGCGCGCGGAGAGGCTCGCCGCGGCGACGACCCACTTCGTGCCGAAGCAGTTCCTTCATGCGCTCGGCCACGACGACGTGACGACGGCGAAGCTCGGCGACGGCAGCGCACGCGAGATGACGATGCTGTTCTCGGACATCCGCGGCTTCACCACCATGAGTGAGCGCATGGCGCCGGCCGAGGTCTTCGAGTTCTTGAACGGCTGCCTCATGCGCATCGGCCCCCACGTGCGCGACCACCGCGGCTTCATCGACAAATACCAGGGCGACGCCATCATGGCGCTCTTCCCCGAGTCGCCGGTCGACGCGGTGCGCGCCGCGATCGCGATGCAGCGCGAGGCCGCCGCCTGGAACGCCCGCAACCCCGGGCGGGCCCCCGTGATCATCGGCATCGGCATCCACACGGGCCCCGTCATGATGGGCATGATCGGCGAGACCGAGCGCTTCGAAGCCACCGTGATCGGGGACGCCGTGAACCTCTCGTCGCGCCTCGAGACGCTCACGAAGCAGCTCGGCGCGGGGCTCCTCGTGAGCGAGCAGGTCGCCGCGAGGCTCCCCATCGACCTCACGCGCGACATGCGTTTCCTCGGCCCGTTCGCAGTGAAGGGCAAGAGCCAGGGCATCGGTGTTCACGAGGTCTTCGCCGCCGACGATGACCTGCTGCGCGCCCAGAAGCGCGCGGCCGGCGAGGGGCTCGCGCAGGCGCTCGCGTTCTACCGCCGCGGGGATCTCGTCGAGGCCATCACCATCTTGGGCGGCCTCGCGGAGGCATCACCGGCCGACGGGGCGGTGCGCTGGTGGCTCGGTCACGTGCAGGAAGACCTCCGACACGGGCCCGTCTCGAGCCGTCGCGACGTGATTGTGTTGTCGAGTAAATAGCCTTTTACTTCGAGGGCTTGAGCTCGTCTTCGCAGGCCTTCTTTTGCTTCTTCGCCTTGTCGCCGCAGGGGCCCTTCGCCCCGTCGCCGCAGGCCTCGAGGGCCTTCTTCTCCGCGTCGGCGCAGATCGCGTAGCGCCCCTTCGTGATCGCTGCATCGATGTGCTTCACGGCGGGATCGCCGAAGTCCGAGGCGATGGAGTCCGCGAAGTCGAGCGCGTCTTGGACCTTGCCCGCTTTCACCATGTCGCCGGCGCGCGGCGCTCCGAGCACGGCGATGCGCGCGACGCAGCTCTTGCCCGCGGCCACGATCGGATCGCCGGCCGCTCCCTGAAAACGCACGAGCACCGTGCACAGGCGGCGGAGCGGATCCCACTCGGCCTCGGTCGCGGTTTTGGCGAAGGCGGTGACGCGGTTCTGCACGTCCTTCTTCGCGGCGGGCTTGCACTCCTCGGTGCCGTGGGCGCACGCGGAGACGATGTTCGTCGCGTCTTGAAGGATGCCTTCGACGCCGGCCTTCTTCTGGCGCACGTCTTCGCCAAGGGGGTCACCCTCGGCGGCGAAGAGGAGCGCGGAGGTCGAGAGCACGGTCAGGAACGCCGGAACGCGGAGCATGTGCCGGTGGATATCCAATTCCCGCGCGTTGGGAAGGGCCGAAGTTGGCCCAGCCGCGTGCATTCTGCCACCGTTGGAGAAGTGCTGGCCGCGCTGGGGAGACTCGCCATTCGTCCGTTCGCGGACACCGTCGCCGTGTTGGCGGTGCCCTACGTTGCGGGCAAGGCCCGCGTCCTCGAGGGGTCGCGCGGGCTCCGGCTCACGCTTTCGGTCTCGCTGCGGCAGGTGTACTTCACCGCCGTCGAGCCTCTGCCCGTGTTCGGCTTCATCGCGGTCGTGGTCTCCACCGTGCTCTTGCT
>CAIOHM010000372.1 GCA_903858055.1 uncultured delta proteobacterium | reverse complement strand
GGCCGACGAGGCTGCGACCCAGAGCAAGAACCAGGTGCTCACGCAGGCCGGCACCTCCGTCCTCTCGCAGGCCAACCAGACCCCGCAGCAGGCGCTCTCGCTCCTCAAGGGTTGATCGCTCGAGGCGCGCGCCTCGAGAGCGCCGCACGCCTCGTGATCCCCTTCGCATCGCGGGCGGCAAGGTCGGAAGATCTTGCCGCCCGCGGCGTTTCCAAGGAGAGAGCGCCCCATGTCGCCGAACCTCGCGCCTTGGTCGTCGCCGCTCGTCGAAGCTCGCTTCGTCAGCCGCCATCAGCGGTTCTTGGCGCTCGTCGAGCTCGAGGGCGGCGAGCGTGTCGTCGCCCACTGCGTGAACCCAGGGCGCATGGAGGGCCTCGTCATCGCAGGGGCGCGCGTGTGGCTCACGCGCAACGACGACCCGAAGCGCAAGCTCCGCTACACGCTCGAGATCATCGAGCGCGACGGGCGCCTCGTCGGGGCCGACACGAACGTCCCGAACCGCTTCGTCGCGGCGCTGCTCACTGCGCGTCTCCTGCCGGCCTACGCCGACCTCCTCTCGTTTCGCGCAGAGGTGAAGTACGGGGAAGGCCACCGCGTCGACTTCCTGCTCGAGACGCCGCGCGGGCCACACTACCTCGAGGTCAAGAACTGCCACCTCGTGCACCCCGACACGCTTGGGTACTTCCCCGACTCGGTGAGCGAGCGTGCGTCGTCCCACCTCGAGACGCTCTGCGCACAGGTGCGCGCGGGCTTCGAGGCGTCGGTGCTCTTCGTCGTCCAGGACCCCCTCGCCACGGGCCTGCGCCCGAGCGATGCTCACGACCCGACCTTCGCCGAGACGGCGCGCCGCGTGGGGGCGGAGGGCGTCGCATTCCGTGCCGTGCGCGCGCGACCCACACTCGAAGGACTGCTCTTCGAGGAGGAAATCCCCGTGGATCTCGCCCCGTACCCGAAGATGCCCGTGCTGGCCTTGAAGAAAGCCCTCGACGCGACCTCGGGCTGGAAGGCCTCAGCCCCCGTCCTCGCGACCGCGTAGGCGCTCGCGCAGGCGCGCCTCTTCGCCGCCCCCGCTCGGCTCGTAGAGCACGTCGCGCGTCGCACCGCTCGGCCAGCCATGCGCGCGCTGGCCGGGCCGCGAGCCCACACCGGCCCCATGCACGTGAAGCTCGGGGGGTACGTCGCCGTGCGGCAGCGCTTCGACCGCCGCGTCGACCGCGTGGATCGCGTCGGCCACCGATCGCGATTTCGCGGTCACCGCCGCGTAGATCGTCGCGTGCACGAGCGCGTAGCGACCCTCGGGCATGCCCACACGACGCACGGTCTCGTCCGCCGCGTGCGCGAGGGGCAGCGCGCGTGCGTCGCCCATGCCGACGTCCTCGCTCATGAAGACGAGCAGACGCCGCGTGAGGAAGAGCGGGTCCTCGTCCGCGCGGAGGAGCCGCTCGAGCCAATAGACCGCCGCGTCACGGTCGCCGCCGCGCATGCTCTTGATCCACGCGCTGCGCAGCTCGGAGACTTCGAGCGGGCTCCGCGGGAGAGAGGCCTCGGCGAGCATCCGTCGCACCGAGTCTTCGTCGAGGATTTCCCCGTCTCGCGCGGTGGTCACGAGCAGCTCGAGGATCGAGAGCGCACGTCGCGCATCCCCCCCTGCGGCCACCACCACCGCGGCGAGCGCCTCGCCACGAACAGCGCCCACGCGGGCGACCTCGTCGGCGAGCTCACCGGCGATCGCG
This sequence comes from uncultured delta proteobacterium, assembly GCA_903858055.1. Classification (GTDB taxonomy): domain Bacteria; phylum Myxococcota_A; class Polyangia; order Polyangiales; family Polyangiaceae; genus CAIQDA01. The sequence continues at coordinate 7,165 of CAIOHM010000372.1, read as the reverse complement.
CGCTCGAGGAGCGCACGCAGGGCCTCCGGGCCAAGCGCCTCGAGGCGCACGACACGGCAACGCGAACGAAGCGCCGGCGACACGGCGCTCCCCATGGGCTCGGTCGTCGCCCCCACCAAATGCACGAGCCCGCGCTCGACCGCGGGCAAGAGCGCGTCTTGCTGAGCCTTGCCGAAGCGATGGATTTCGTCGACGAAGAGGAGCGTTCCGCGCTGGAGTTCCGCCCACCGGCGCCGCGACTCTTCGAAGACGGCGCGCACCTCCGCGATGCCCGCGTTCGTCGCGTCGATGCTCCGAAACGAGAGCCCCCACGCCTCGGCGAGGAGCTCCGCAATCGTCGTCTTCCCCGAACCGGGAGGCCCCGCGAGCAAGAGCGAGGCCGGCTTGCGCCGCGCGACGAGGCGACCGACGACGCCCTCGGCCCCGAGCACCGAGCCTTGCCCGACGACGTCCTCGAGTCGGCGCGGGCGCATGCGCTCCGCGAGGGGGGCTTGGGCCCTCCGTGCCTCCGCTCCCACACGTTCGAACAGGTCGCTCACACCTTGCGAAAACCAGCTTTTCGCCTCACGTGCAAGCGAGAGCGCCCGCCCTCTCGCGCGCGCGACACGAGACTCGCCCCGCCCGACGAGTTTGGGTAGCGTGCCGCGCATGCCGACGTCTGCCCCTCGCTTCAAGGCCGCGACCCACCTCGCCAACGTGCGCTACGAAATCCGTGGTCCGCTCGCCCGGCGCGCGCTGGAGATCGAGCGCCAGGGGCACGAGGTGCTCAAGCTCAACATCGGAAACCCCGCTGCCTTCGGCTTCCGCACGCCGGAGACCATGCGCCTCGCGCTCGTCGAAAACCTCGCGGGCAGCGAGGGCTACGCGCATCAGAAGGGCATCTTCCCGGCGCGCGAAGCCGTCGTCATGGAGACCCAGAGCAAGGGCATCAAGGGCGTCACCGCCGAGGACGTCTTCATGGGCAACGGCGTGTCCGAGCTCATCCTCATGACGCTCGAAGCGATGCTCGAGCCCGGCGACGAAGTGCTCGTGCCGTCGCCCGACTACCCGCTCTGGACCGCCGCGGTGCACATCACCGGTGCAACTCCGGTGCATTACCCCTGCCGCCCGGAGAACGGCTTCGTGCCCGACCCGGACGAGGTGCGCCGCATGGTCACGCCGAAGACCAAGGCGCTCGTCATCATCAACCCGAACAATCCCACGGGCGCCGTGTACCCGCGCGCGGTCGTCGAGGCCCTCGTGCGCATCGCCGAGGACTTCAAGATCGTCCTCCTCTCGGACGAGATCTACGACCGCATCACCTACGACGGCGCCGAGCACGTCCCCGTCGCCACGCTCTGCCAAGGGACGCTGTGCGGCACGTTCGGCGGCCTCTCGAAGGTCTACCGCGCGTGCGGCATCCGCGTAGGCTGGGTCTCGTGGAGCGGCAACAAGGACGGCGCGCAGGAGTACTTGAACGCGGTGGAGCTCCTCGCGAGCCTGCGCCTCTGCTCGAACGTCCCCGGTCAGTGGGCCGTGCAGACGGCGCTCGGCGGCGTCCAGAGCATCTACGATCTCACCGCGCCTACGGGCCGCCTCGGGCGCCAGCGCCGCGCCGTGCTCGAGGCGGTGAAGCGCTCCCGCTTCCTCGAGCTCGTCGAGCCTAAGGGCGCGCTCTACGGCTTCGTCCGCGTGAAGGACGACCTCTTCCCGGGCTTCGACGACCAGACCTTCGCGATGTCGCTCCTCGAAGAGAAGCACGTGCTCGTGGTCCCCGGTTCGAGCTTCAACGCGCCGTACCGCAACCACTTCCGCGTCACGCTCCTGCCCGACGAGGAGACCATGGGCGTCGTCTTCGCGCGCATCGAGGAGCTGCTCGAGAAGTGGGCCGAGACCGGCGTGCCCGCGGCCAAGGTTGCCGAGTAGCGACCGCGGAGCTTCGCGCCGTTTCGTGCAGTCTACACAAAACGGAGGCGACGCGCCTCGGCTCAACGAGGCCGCCTAGCTAGGCGCCGCTCGTCCGCGCCGCGAAGGTGCCAAACCACGCGCGCACGGGCGCGAGCGAGACGAGACCGCGCACGAGCGGGAAGGTCGCCGCCGCGAGCGACGGCATGTGCGGCGCAATGCGAACCCCGTGACCGGCGAGCACGTCGCCGACGGGCCGCGCGGCGTTGCGACGCACGTAGTCCTCGACGAGCGCACGTCGACGCGCTCGAAACGTCTCGTCGTCGTCGAGATCGGCGAGGATCGTGAACGCGAGCGCCAGGGTCTCGTTCACGCGGGTGTCTTGAACCTCCGCGGCGAGCTCCTTCACGGGCCGCTCGAGGAGGAACGTCAGCACGGTCCGCGCGAGCGCTTCGGAGATCTCGCGGCTCCCAGCGCCCATGCCCGCCTTCACCGAGTCGAGCGCACGGCCCGTGAAGCCGCCGAGAAACTTCTTCAGCTCGGGCTCGAGGCGCGTCTCGAACTCCGCGCGCGCCACCTCGAGCGCCTTGAGCACGGCACCCGAGCCGATGGGGATGAGCTTCTTGATCATCGCGGGGAGCCCGCTCTCGGCGAAGAACGGGTTCGCGCGCTCGTAGAACTCACGCATGGCGTCGAAGAGGAAGCCCTCGACGAACGAACGCACGCCTTTCTCGGCGAGCATCGCGTCGAGCAGCGCACGCGGCACCGGGTTGGACCCCATCGCATACGTTCCAAGGGCGATGCGCGTCTCTTCGGAGAGGTAGCTCGCGAGGGGGCGCTCGTCGCGCTTCGCCTCCGCCGAAAGGAAGACCGCGAGCGCCGCGGCGAGCGGCTTGGCGGTGTCGTTCAGGAAGGCTCGCTCGGCGAGCATGTCCACGAAGTCCGCGGTCGCGACCGGATCGAGCAAGTCACCGAGGGGAGCCGCCAACGCAGCCTCGAGGCCCGCCGTCAGCGTCGCCTCCCACTCTTTCTCCGCGTGCGGGCCAAGCAGGGCTTCGTCGATGCGTTCGTCGAGGGAGGTCGCCATGGGTTCTGCGTGCTACCACGGCGGCCGCCATGGTGCCGCTCGAGTCGCTCGCCTCCTTGCCCTCCCCGATCCCCCAAATGCTCGCGGCCGCTGCGCGGTCGCGCAAGAGCCGAGCCCGTGCGCTCCAGGCCTTCGGGTTCACGGTCGAGGGCGTGCGCATCGACGCCGAGCACCTCGACCATTACACCCATCTGACGGGCGGGCGCGTGGGCGGCCCCGTGCCCCTCGCCTACCCCTTCGTGATCGCCTCGCCGCTCCACCTTCGCATCGTGGGGGACCCGCGCTTCCCATTCGCGGCCCTCGGCCTCGTGCACCTCGAGCAGCGCATCGAGCGCTTCGGCGACTTCGAGAAGCGCTTGCCACTGGACGTCGACGCTTTTGTGCAGAATGCACAGTTCGGTTCGAGCACGGCCACGTTCACGATCGAGACCAAGGTGCATCAAGCGTCTCGTCTCCTCTGGCAGGGCAGCACGAAGGTGCTCGCCCGCACGGGAAAGAAGGGCGCGGGCAAGGGCGAGCGCGACAGCAAGCGGGACCCTGCTCCCGTCGTACCGACCGACGGCGAGGTCGAGGCGGAGCGTTGGTCGCTCGACGCTTCGCTGGGCTTCCGCTACGCGCGCGTCGCCGGCGACCTCAACCCCATCCACCTCCATCCGCTCGTCTCGAAGCCCTTCGGCTTCAAGAGGCCGATCATCCACGGCATGTGGACCTTCGCACGCGCCCTCGCAACCATGGACAACGGCCATGGTCCCGCCTCGGCCCGCATCGCGTTCGAGAAGCCGATCTTCCTCCCCGGCGAGGCGTGCCTCCGGCTGACGCCGCCCTCGACCGCACGCACGTTCTCGGTCTGGTCCCCCGACGGCGGCACGCGCCACGCCCACGGCGAACTGCAGCGCCGCGCGTAAGCCGCCGACGCCATGAGGCGCGGGGCGCACCCGCAAACGCTCTTTCCTAGCTTTTTTCCTGTTCCCTCGCACGAAGCGACACCACGTCGGCGTGCTCGGGGCGGCGCAGATCGCCGTGCGCCACGAGGGCCACGAATCGGTCGCGCGCGAGCTCACGAACCAGCTCGTCAATGAGCGCGCGCCCCTGGCGATCGAGGTTCGCATCGGGCTCGTCGAGCACCACGAGCTCGGCGTTCAAGAGGAGCACCCGCGCGAGGGCGAGGCGCTGACGCTGGCCGATGGAGAGCGTGCCGACCAGGGTCTCGAGGCCCGTCGAAGTCAAGCGGTCGCGGAGCTCCACCTTGGTGATCGCAGCCCAGAGTTCGTCGTCGGAGGCTTCGGGTGCGAGCATGTGGAGCGCGTCGCGAACGCTCGACTCCTGAGCCAAGTGCGCGCGCTGGGGCAGGAACGCGATCGGCAAGCGCGCGGAGAGGCCTCCCGGGCTGCCGCGCCAACGGAGCGCCCCTTCGCGCGGCGCTCGCAGACCGACGAGCGTGCGCAGAAGCGTGGTTTTTCCCGCACCGTTCGGTCCTTCGGGCACGAGCGGCGTTCCGCGGGACCAGCGCAGCGAGAGCCCCGCGAAGATCGGTCGTTCCCCATAGCCCGCCGCGAGCGCGTCCCCTTCGAGCACGTCACCGGGCTCGGCCACCAGGTACGCAGGCTCGGCACGTCGCGGCGCCTCCAAGCGGTGCACCAGGGGCTCGGCTCGGCCGAGGCTTCGTCCAAGCTCCGAGAGCGCCGAAGCGAGGCCCGCGAGCGGCGCTGCTGTCGCCGCGAGGAACGCGGTGAGCGCAAGGCCCCCCTCGCCGCGCCCGAGCGTGGTCCACGCGACCGCACCGAGCGCGAGCGCAAGGGCGGCCATCGGACCTCGACCCAGGAGCGCCGCGCCGAGCTCGAGCTTCGCCGTCGCCCGGAGCCAGCGCGTCGATGCCGCCTCGATGCGACCGAGGTGGATGTCTTCGAGCGCCGCCGCTGCGAGCTCGAGGCTGCCGTCTTTGGCCTCGAGCCAGCGGGCAAAAAGCTCGCGTTGCGCGCGATTGGCTTCGTCTTGTGCGCGGGCCAATAGACGCCGAACGGTCACGAGGAGGACCACGCCCACGGCCGCCGCGCACGCCAGCGCTGCCACGAACGCGGGGGGCAAGCGGAGGGCCGCGAGCACCGCAAGCACGAGCGCCGCGAGGCCATCGGCGAGCGTCATCGGGAGGGCGTCCGCGAGCACGCGCTCTCCCTCGAACACGGCGGCGAGTACCGCGTGGGGGCTCTCGCCTTCGCGTGGGGCTTCGCTCACCTCGCCCCAGAGCAGAGCCTCCGCGGAGGCACGAAAGAGCCCCACCCGAACCCGATGGCGGAGCGCGCTCCGCACCGCCGCGACCACGGCCCATACCGCGCCGGTCGCGAGCCCCAGCGCGAGCGCGCGAGCGCCGCCACGCACGAGCCCCTCGAGGGTGAACGCCATGCCGACGCGAAGCGAAGCGTGGACGAGCGCGAGGGTGAACAGGCTCGCGCGGAGCCTCGCGGGCAGCGCCGACACGAGCACGCGCAACGACGCGATCACTTGGTTTCTCCCGCGCGAACGAAGCGCTCTGCCACCCGTCGGCACGTGATGGGTGCGCTCCCCTCCGCCTTGTTGTTCGCGATCACGAACACCTCCGGCGGTGCACCGACGCCGCGCAGCTCGCCGAGCACGCCTTGAAGCTCGTCGTGCATCGCCGGTTGCGCGTGCGCCTCTCGATCGAAAGGTTCGAACGACTTCTTCTGATCCTCGTAGCGAGCCCCGGGCGGCAGCATGAGGCGCACCACGAGCGTGCGCGTGCAGGCGGCGTTCACCACGCGCCACTGGCGCGCGAGCCCAGGCATGAAGCTCCAGTAGTTCAGCGTGTGAGAGGCGCCGTGCGCGACGAGCACGTGCGCGTACTCCGCGGTGAGCCAGCTCTTCGTCCGAAGCTCGAACGTGAAGCGCCCTTCACGCGGCAGCGCCCGCAAGAGGCGCTCGAGTCGCTCCAGAAAAAACGCGACGGGCGGCTCGTGCTCGCGGCGCATGGGCGGGATCTCGAACACGAAGGGCACGCGCGCGTCGAACCCTCCCGCGAGCGCGGGCTCCCACATGGTCTCGAGGAAGCGCTGTGGGTCCAGAAAATCCTCGTTCGGGCGCCCGTCGCGCGAGACGGCCGCGGTGACGCCGGACCACACCTTGGCGATGGGCACGAAGTCGTCGGGGGTCTGCGCGCGGTAGCTCGCCCACTCCTCCGCTCGCATGGGCGCGTAATACGTACGGTCGATGCCGACCGTCCGCAGGAGCGGGTGCTTCGCGTACGCCTCGAGGCCGCGCTCGGCGAGCTGCTTGGCGCTCGCGCTCGCGTCGCCGTACACGAGGTGCGGCCCCCACCCGGGAAAGCTCCAGCTGCTGGTACCAAGACGCAGCCAACGCGGGAGCGCGGCCGCGAGATCGTCCACCTCGCGCGTCGGCGGGCACGGCTCCACAGCGGATTCGCGTCGGCGCGGGGATTCCTCGCGCGCCGCCTCCTCCGACCCGAAGAGCCCCAGCTGCCTCATGCCCCGTGGCTACCGCACGTGGCGCCGGCGCACCATCCCCGCGCGGCGCGGCTCAGCGCGAACGCCGGCGACGCACGAAGGCCGCCGCGACTGCGAACCCAAGGAGCCACCCGCTCGGCGACGAGGTCGCGCGACGCGGTGCATGCATGGTACACCCATCGGCGGACGCCAGGCGTACGGGCGCCGAGGGAAGCTCCTCCTCCGCGGCGTCGACGACGCGCGCATCGGGCATCGCGGCGTCGGGAACTCCCGCGTCGACGATCACGCCTGCGTCCGGGGCCCCCGCGTCGGGCGCGCCCGCATCGACGACCGCGAGCGGCTCGAGGACGAGCGCCGTCGTGACCGTCGCGCTCTTTCCCGCCTTGTCGACGACAATGGCGCGCGCCGTGTACGGCCCGTTGCCCACGAGCCTGATGGCGACGCTGTCGGTTCGCGTCACCCAGTCGTTCGAGCCGTCGCCGTCGACGTCCCAGAGCACGTACGCGAGGTCATCGGCGCCGTCCGCGTCCGTCACGTCGACCGCGAGGCGGGCGATGCCCGTGGCGTCGCGACGCGCGTCACGGAACGTGGCGGTGGGCGCGAGGTCGGCTTGCAGGCGGGCGCGCGCGGCGAAGGCGTCGAGCTTGCCGCTGCCCCACGTGTTCGCCGAGCCTTGATCGAGCGCCGTCACGGCGCCATCGCGCACGCCCGTGTTGCC
>CAIOHM010000371.1 GCA_903858055.1 uncultured delta proteobacterium | reverse complement strand
GCTCATGCTCGCGCTCCTCGGCGACTGGGTCGAGGGCGGCATCACCGCGCGCGAGCTCACGAGCATCCGCAAGTACCTGGTGCGCTCGTCGGTGTTCGACCGCGACACGGCGCAAAAGCGCATGCAGCGCGCCGTCGACGAGCACGTGCTCGAGCTCGGCGCCGGCTACTACGATCGCTGGCTCGCCGGCGTCGCCGCGGCTTCGCTCGAAGAGGTGAACGCCGCCATCCAAAACCGGATCGACCCCGCCGCGCTCCGAGCCGTGGCCGTGTGCACGACGCAGGAGGCGCGCGTGCCCCTCGAGCGTGCGCTGCCCGCCCCCGCGGAGACCCGCGTGGTGAGCGCCGAGGCCATCGCGCACGGGACGGCCGCTCCGCTCACGTTCTGATCGCGCGGCTCACTTCTCGCGCAGCACGAGCGAACCGCCCTCACCGATGGCGCTCAGATCTCCGCCCTCGGCGAGCGTCGCTGCGGTGAGGTAGAGCATCGCGGCCTCGTCGCCGAAGTTGGCGTCCACCACGGCGCCAAAGGCCTCGCGAGCCTCGGTCCATGCGCCCCTTGCGAACGAGGCCAGCGCGGCCGCGAAGGCCTCGCGCTGCGCGACCTTGGCCTCGGCGAGGAGCGGCTCCTCGGCGTCGAGCACCTCGACGACCTCGACGAAGCCCGCGCGACCCTTGAGCTGAATGCGACCGAGCGGGCGCGTCGAAAACGCCGCGGGATCCTCGAGCGACTCGACGAGCCCGCGCGAGACGAGGAGCTTCGCGCCAAGCTGCTTGCTCGCACCTTCGATGCGGCTCGCGACGTTCACCGTGTCGCTGATGACCGTAGCGTCGAAGCGGTCCGGTTCACCGAGCGTGCCGAGCATCGTGGGGCCCAAGTGAATCCCTACCCCGACGCGGAGCGCCTCGCCGCCCACTTCCTCTTCGAGCGCGCGCTGCATGGCGATCGCCGCGCGCAACGCGGCCTCCGCGCCCGTAGGGAAGAGCGCCATGATGCCGTCGCCGATGTACTTGTCGACGAACCCACCGGCATCGCGAATGGCGGGACCGAGGCGCGCGTAGCATTCGTTGAGGAGTGCAAATATCTCGGCCGGCGTCCGCTTCTCCGCGATGGCCGAGAAGCCGCGCACGTCGGAGAAGAGCACGGCGAGGCTGCGCTCGGTCGTGTCGCCGAGCTTCACCTCGAGCACGTTGCCCTTGCCGAGGATGTCGAGCGCGCCCTGGGGTACGAAGCGGCGCAGCGCCTGGTGCGTGCGCGCCATGGTCACGTGCGTGCGGATGCGCGCGAGGAGCTCCGCCTTCGAGAACGGCTTCGGCACGTAGTCGTTCGCGCCCGCCTCGAAGCCCTCGAGGAGGTCGCGCACCTGAGCCTTCGCCGTGAGCATGAGCACGGGGAGCTCGGTCGGCCCCTGGGTCTCGCGGATCTTGCGGCACACGTCGTAGCCGCTCGCCTTGGGCATCATGACGTCGAGGAGCACGGCGTCGAAGGGGCCCGCCGTGAGCGCCTTCTCGATCGCGTCCGCGCCGTCTTCCGCCTCGACGAGATCGAAGCCGAGCGGCGCGAGCTGCAGGCGAATCACACGGCGATTCATCGGGTCGTCGTCGGCGACCAAGATGCGTACGCCGGCGTCGCCCGGCAGCGCCGAGATGCCCTCGCTCGACGACGGCGATGAATCGGAGCTCGGAGGGGAAGCCAGCGAAGAGCCCATGCCGCTCGGTGCATGCGAGCCGAAGGAGGGCGCGACGGGCGCACGCAACGCCGCGGACCTCGCGAGGGCCTTCGCCCGCGGTGGGGCCGCGAGCGAGGGACGAGCCATGCCTGGCTTCTGCGGGATGAGCGAGGTCATGCGCTGGAGCTGGAGCTCGTCGACGACGCTCGCGCGCACGTCCACCGCGCGCGTGGCGACGAGCGCGACGGACGCGGGCGGTGCGACCGCTTCGCGCGTACCGGGGATGCGCACGTGGACCGTGGTCCCCTCACCGACGCGCGACCGGAGCACGAGGTCGCCGCCGTGAGCCTCGGCGATGCGCTTCGAGAGCGCGAGGCCGATGCCGAGGCCGCCGGCGTCGCGGGTGGTGCTCCCGTCGCCTTGTTCGAGGCCCGCGAAGAGAGACTCGAGGCGCGAGGTCTCGATACCTGGCCCCGTGTCGCGCACCTCGAGGACGAGCTCTTGCCCCTCCACGCGCAGGGCGACGTCGATGGCTCCGGACGACGTGAATTTCACGGCGTTTCCGACGATCTGCACGACCAACTGGCGCAGGCGCTCCGGGTCGCCGTGCGCCGCTACCGAGCGTTCGAGGAGCCCGAGCGTGGGCTTCACGCGCGCGCCCGATGCGACCCGGCGCACCTCGTCTTCGACGATCGACGCCAGATCGACGGGGCGCTTCTCGATGGTCATCCCGCCCGAGCGGAAGGTGGAGAAGTCGAGCACCGCGGTGACGAGGCTCGAGAGACGCTGCGCGGAGGCGAGCGCGTGGGTGACGTCTTCGCGATCCGCGACGGAGAGCGACGGCCGTGCGAGGAGCGCATCGAGGATGCCGGTGACGCCGTGGATCGGCGTACGGAGCTCGTGCGACGTGTTCGCGAGGAACTCGTCTTTCACTTGATCGAGGCGGCGAAGCTCGGCGTTCGTGCGCTCTTGCTCCGCGAGGGCGCGCTCGGAGGCCTCTTGGGCTGCCCGCGCGCTCGTCGCCGCGAGCTCGGCGTTGTGGGTCGCCTCGAGCTGGAGCTGCTTCATTCGGTCCGCGAGCGCGAACGAGAGGAGCAAGAACTCGATCGTGGACCCCACCTGCTGCGCGTACTCGGTCCACGCATTCGTCGGCAGGACCCCGAAGGTGCGCAGGATGTTGACGAGGGACCCCGTCAGGAACGCGCCCCAGGCGACGAGGTAGAGCGGCCCCACGCGCTCGCCCCGTCGCGTCGCGACGATGCCCGCGGTGAGTCCGAAGAAGGTACCCGCGCTCGCCACGGCAAGCACCGTGCGCATGCCCACCGAGTACGGGATCGCCAGCGATACGACGCCGGCGATCCCGACGACGATTTCATACCCTCGCACGAAGCGGAGCGCGCGCGCGCGGAGGTGCCCGAGGTCGAGCATCGTCGCGGCGAAGCGCACGCCCGTGATCGCGTAGCAAGCGACCATGAACGCGAGCAGGTGATCGTTCAGCCACGGGAGGCTCCCGAGCGGCCCGGCGTAGAGCGTACCGCCGTAGGCGAGCGAGAAGAGCGTGAAGCTTGCGAGGAAGAGGACGTACCAGCGGTAAATGGCGAGGCCCGCCGCGAGCCAGACGATCGCGTTGTAGACGGTCATCGCGCCGAGCGCGCCGTAGAACGCAGACTGCACCATCGTGTCGTGGATGCCGCGCGCGTGCCAGCGATCCGCCGTGGTCAGCTCGAGCGGGACCTGATGCGAGGCGCCACCGCGTACGGCCACGAGCACGGTCGCCGTGCTGCGCGGGATGCGAAAGGCAGGAAATCGTCCCACGAGAGGCCACTGGGCGTAGGGGACGTGGTCGCCTGCGTGGAAGGCCGTGATCTTCCCTGCCCCGTCGACCGCGTACACGTCGACGAAGTCCGTGCTCGCGTAGCCGTACTCGAGCAGGAGGCGCGAGGCGTCGACGGGGCGGCGATCGTCGAGCGAAAAGCGAGCCCACTCGACACCGCCGCGGTAGCCGAAGCTCGGCACGTCGCGGGTGCTCGGCACGAACGGGAGCGCGCCCGCGAGGACCGCGTCGACGCCAAGGGCCCCCGTCGGATCGTGGGCGAGGTCGAGGGTGCGGCCGATCTTCGCCTCGACGAACGACTCGTCGATGCGCAGCACACCGTGCTCTTCGGCGGCGCGACCGACCGCGCTGACGAGGAGAGCCACGAGCACGAGAACGACGCGCAACGAGGTCAGACAGGACCTCTCCGGTCGCAGCCGCCCCCCCCGCCCTTGCATCATGGGGCAACACTCGCACAGAGCGCCAGGGTACGGCTCGAAAAACCTTACTTGTCGAGCAGCACGAGCGCTCCGTGTCCGCCTACCGCGCGGAGGTCGCCCGCGTGCGCCGCAGCGGCTGCGTCGCGGTAGAGCCGCGCGGCCGCGTCGCCCGGGCACGCGTTCACGATGGCCTCGAAGCACTCCTGCGCATGCGCCCAGCGCCCGGCTACGAAGGCCTCGAGCCCCGACGCAAACGCCGCGCGCGAGGCGCGTTTCTCCGCGGCGATCACGGGCAGCTCGGCTTCGAGCACTTCGAAGACCTCGACGGCCCCCTCGCGCCCCTTCACGACGATGCGACCGATCCCGCGTACGTCGAGCGCGCTCTCGCTCGGCAGCGCAGCGAGCGTCGCGCCGGAGACGAGGAGCTTCGCGCCAAGCTGCTTGCTCGCGCCCTCGATGCGGCTCGCGAGGTTCACGGTGTCGCTGATGACGGTCGCGTCGAAGCGGTCCGGCTCGCCAAGCGTACCGAGCATGGTCGGGCCCACGTGCACCCCGAGGCCAATGCGCAGGGAGACCCCGTCGACGGGCTCTTCGAGCGCGCGTTGCATGGCGATCGCGGCGCGCAGAGCGGCTTCGGCGCCGCTCGGGAAGAGGGCCATGAGCCCGTCGCCGATGTACTTGTCGACGAAGCCGCCGGCCGACCGCACCGCAGGCCCAATGCGCGCGTAGCATTGGTTGAGGAGTGCAAAGATCTCCGCCGGGCTCCGCTTCTCCGCGAGCGACGAGAAGCCGCGCACATCCGAGAAGAGCACGGCGATCGTGCGCTCCGTCGTGTCGCCGAGGCGCACGTCGACGACATTTTCGTGGCCGAGGATCTCGAGCGCGCCTTGCGGCAGGAAGCGACGCATCGCCTGGTTCGTTCGCGCCACGGTGACGTGCGTGCGGATGCGCGCCAGGAGCTCTGCCTTGGAGAAAGGCTTCGGAATGTAGTCGTTGGCCCCCGCGTCGAAGCCCTCGAGGAGATCGCGCACCTGGGCCTTGGCCGTGAGCATGAGCACCGGCAGCTCGG
>CAIOHM010000370.1 GCA_903858055.1 uncultured delta proteobacterium | reverse complement strand
TGGCGGCGAGCGCCTCGAGCTCTCCGGCGAGCGCGGGGCAGGCCTCGCGGCTCGCGCACCGGTACGAGTAAATCACGGCCCCGTGCTCGAGCGCGTGCACGAGGTAGCCGTGGTCGAGGGGGGCGGCGTAGTTCTCGAAGTTCGCCCAGAACGGGTAGTGGTCGCCTCCCACCGGCGGCATGGTCGCGAAGGTGAGCGGCGTGCCCACGGGGAGGTGGTTCGCGCTCGGCGCCGGGTCGAAGATCTCCGTGACCGAGCAGCCCCCTTCTCCCGCGTCGGTCTCGTTCACGACGATGCCGCCCGCGTCGGTGCCCGCGTCGAAGGGCGTGATGCTCGCGCGCGGCCGCGTGTCGATGGGCTCGTGGTGCGGCGCGCACGCGTTCGCGAGCGGCAGGAGGGCCAGGGCGAGGAAGAGTCGGCGCGCGCTCATGGCACGATCGGCAACATGCGCCGGCCGAGGAGCGCGTTCTGGCTGCCCACGCGGTAGCCCTCGAGATCGAGGGTCACGAAGAGAAAACCCGCAGCTTTTCCCGCACGAACGACACCCTCGTGCACGGCGAAGGCGGCCGCGAGCTCCTCGCGCGCGACCTCCACGCGCGCGAGCGAGCCCGCGAGCTGTCCCCCCACGCCTTCGAGGCCGTGCCACCGCACGCGCACTTGCCGCAACCCGAGCTCGTGGAGCGCGGCTTCGAACGTTGCAATCTGCAAGAGTCGCTCGCGCGTGACCGGCGTGCCGTGGGGCAAGCGGCTCGAGAGGCACGCGGCGGCGGGCTTGTCCCAGCTCGGGAGGCCGAGGTGCTTGGCGACGAGGCGAACCTCCGCCTTCGAGAGCCCATGCGTCACGAAGGGGCTCTTCACCTGCGCGTTGGCGGCGGCCTCGAGGCCTGGGCGGTAGTCGCCGAGGTCGTCGAGGTTCGTGCCGTTGACGACCACGGCGAGGTCCCACGCGGGCGCTTTCGCCGTGGCGATGCCGTAGAGCTCGGTCTTGCAATAGAAGCAGCGGCGCCCGTCGTTGGCGACGTAGCCTGGCTCGTCGATCTCGTGGGATTCCACGACCTCGTGGCGCACGCCGATGCGCGCCGCGAGCTCGCGCGCGTGCACGAGCTCGCTCGGTGCGAGTGACGGGCTCACGGCGGTCATCGCGACAGCGCGCGGCCCGAGCACCTCGTGCGCGAGGGCCGCGGCGAGCGTGCTGTCGATGCCGCCCGAGAAGCACACGAGCGCCGACCCCCACGCGCGAAAGTCCGCACGCATGGCCTCGAGCTTTTCGGCGAGCTCGGGCGAGAGATCGGCGGAGTCGGTCGCGGCAACGGCCATGGCCCGAAAACCCGTAGCAGGTTCGGGCCCGCGATGCCTCGTCGCGCGCGCGGAAGAGCGGCGACGGGAGGTTTTGTGAGGGCCCCTTACGACCCGAGCGCCGCGGTCACTTCACCGCGGTCGTCGTCACGAACGCCACGGGGATCCTCTCCGCCGCGGCGATGCGCTTGATCTCGCGGATCGCGCTGGTCACGCGCGGCAGGTAGGTCTTCGCGGTCTCCTGGTGAAAGCCGATGCTCATGACCGTGTTGCGGGTCGGCGCGCTCTTCCAGCGGGCCTTGTGCGCCTGGAAGACGGAGACCATCTCCGCGCTCGTCACGTAGTCCGCCAGTGCTCCGTTGTCGGGGATCTCCTTGAGCGCGCCGGCGCGGGTGCTGATCGTGTACGGCTGCGAGGTCGTGCCGATCGAGCCCCAGAGGTTGCGGAGCCAGCCGACCACCGGGAGCCCCACGAGCTCGTCGGCGAGGAACGGAACGTTTGCGGCGGAGGAGTCGACGGTGAAGCCCTCGGCGGTGAGTGCCTCGCGCACGGGGGTCGAGGCCATCCAGCCGCCGGCGCGGAAGCTCTTCGCGAGCGGGAAACCGTTCGCCGCGAGCGTGGTCTTGCTCGTGCGCATCACGCGCTGGAGCTCGGCCGTGTTGTAGAGGCTGATGGGCACCTCGTGGCCGCAGTCGTAGCTGCAGGAGGCGAGGTCGAGGGGCGTTCCCCAGAAGGTCGAGTCGCTGCGGAAGGTGACACCCGAGGCCTCGAAGAGGCGCTTCCACCCGTGGATGTGGAGGCCGAGCTCGTCGGTCGGGAGGAGCACGGAGGCGATCTTGGTGCTCGTGGTCTTCGCGTCGGCGCCGGGCTTGAAGAAGTAGGCGGCGTTGAGGAACTGCACGAGCGGCACGTCCGGGTTCGCCGTGCGGAAGGCCTTCATGGCCTCGAGGTTCGTGGTCGCGAGCTCGCGCCCCTCCCAGTCCACGGAGACGACGATCTGCACCTTGCCCGTCGTGAGCTCGCCCTCGTCGCTCGCGATCGCCTCGCCCGGGTCCGTGCCCTCGGCGGCTTCGATCGCCGCGCCGGAGCAGCCGGCGGTCGCGAAGGAGAGCGGGAGGAGGAGCGAAGCGAGGCGGCGAAGGATCGAGGTCATGCGCCGTCGGGTAGCATCCTACATGGTGTACGCAAGTGTCTTATGTAAGTTTTTATGCTCACCGGAAACGTGCCGGCGTGGAGGGGCTCCGCCCGCAACGAACGAAACCCACCGGCCTCGCGGGCGGGTGGGTTTCCATTGAATCGATTGCGCGTGAGGACAGCGCTCGCTTGGTCGTTTGGTCCGAGCGAGGTGTGTTCGTTTTACGCGAATTGAGAAGAAATCGCGCAACGGGCTCGCGCGGCTCGTCGCGCGCTCGAAGCCCGTTGCGTGGCGCATCCTCAGTGGGCGGACTTGGTCGCCGGCGCGGGCGCGGTGGTCGGCGCGGTGGTCGGGGCCACGGCGGCGGGGGCCTTCTTCGGCTCGTCCTTCCTGGCTTCCACCGGCGCGGTGGGCTTCTTCTCCGCGGCGGGGGCTGCTGCGGCGGGCGCCTTGGCTTCGTCCTTCTTCACCGCGACCGCGGCCGCGGGGGCCTTGGTCTCGGCGGCCTTCGCGGGGGCGGCGGCGACGGCCTTCGGTGCCTCCGGTGCCTTCGGCTGCGCGGCGGGCGTCGAGGTCTGCGCGAACGCGACCGAGGAGACGAGGGCGAGCGAGAGGGCAGCGAGCGTACGAATCATGAGGAACTCCAGTTTTGGGTAAAACAAGGCCGCACGACGCCGCGCCAAGAAGGGGCGCGTTGCCGTGTGGGCCTCCGTGCAAGAGCAGACGCGCTCCCGCGAGCTTCATTCATCGACGTTCGAAAAAAATGTTTTGGGGCCTCCGCCGTGCCCCGCGGCCAAGCCTTCCCGCACGGCCCCAACCGACGCGAGCAAGTGCCGGCACTGTTCGTGGCCATTGGCGTGGCTTGTCATCCAAATGTGCGACAGGTGATCCGTTGACCCACGAAGTCGCTCTGCTACGAGCGGCGGCGGGCGGGGGCCTCCCCGCGCCTTGAGCACGCGGTGGGCACGCTTTTCCTTACGCCTCGCCGCTCGCTTCTTCTCCGGAGATTGGCTTGTCGTTCCTTCGCTCTTCCGCGCACCTGCGGGTGCATCCTTCGTGGCTTCGGGCCGTGGTGCCCGCGGCGATGCTGCTCGTGGCGTGCGCCGGTGCGCCCGCGAGCGACCTCTTCGCGGAGCGCGAGCCGGGGCGGGGCGCCGGCGGGGGCGAGGGGAACGTCGACGCTTCCGTTTCCGAAGGCGACGGCGCAGCGATGGGCCATGCGGACGCGAACGAGCCTCTCGGGGACGCGCGCACGGAGCTTGGCGACGCCTCCGGGACCGTCGCCGACGCGAGCTTCCCCGTGGGCCTCGACGCTTCCGGGTGTCCGCTGGGCGACGCGGGTGCGGCGGCGCAAGACGCGGCCCTCTCGCCGACGTACACGGCGGACGCCTGCCTCGCGACGCCGCGCGCGTACACGGTGAGCTGCGACCTCGCGTGCCAGCCGTACAACTGCCGCCTCATCGACTGCCCCACGGTGCCGGTGTCCACGGTGGGGCTGAACGAGCAGACGATGGGGCCGCTGCCCTGGCGCCTCCGCACGGCGCCCTCCACGCCGGAGACGGCGTGCACCACGCGCTGCGGCTCGGCGACGGTGGCGAAGGGCGTGTACCGCTTCGAGCTCGACTTCGCGGCGACGACGAACCTGACCCTCAAGGTCGGCGCCCCGTGGCGCATCGTCGTGAACCCACGCTACGCGCTGTGCGTGAGCCAAGCGGAGGCGGCGTCGTCGACCGCGCGCTGCGTCTCGCGCGAGTTCACGAAGGCGACGATCACGGTCTTCACGACGGAGCCGGCCGCGCCGCCGAAGGACATCGTCATCGACCGCTTCCCCCGCGCGTACTGCACGGAGGAGCCATGAAGCGTTCCCGTTTCCTCCGCGGCGTGTCCCTTGTGCTGGCTGCGGGCGCGCTCATGGTCTCGGCGGCTTCCTGTGGGCAGGGCAACACCATCGTCGTGGTGATTCCCTCGGGCCCAGGCCCCGCGGACGCCTCCTCGCCGGGCGCGGCGACGACGAGCGGACCGGAGGCGGGCTCGGGCGCTTCTCCCTCGCCGGAGGCGGGCTTCCTCGAAGGCGACGCAGGGTCGGCTGTGCCGCGTATGGATTCGGGAACACCGAACCAAGACGCGGCGATGACCCCGAGCGAAGCCGGTGCGCGCGACGCTTCGTCGTTCGACGCGGTCGCCCCGAGGCCGGACCCGGGCCCTTACGGGTGCGCGGAGGCGCCGTTCCACGTGGACGGCGGCGTGTGCCTCGTGGGGGACCCGTGCGCTGCGGCGACCTACCGCGCGAGCGCCGCGCTCGACTGCATGTTTGACGGCGACGCGGAGCTCCTCACGTGCGCCTCGAGCTCGCCCTACCTCCGCTACGGCAACGACGTGCCCCCCACGGGGTTGCTGCAGCTCACGAGCTTTCAGGAGTTCCCGGTGCGCCTGCGCACGCCCGAGGTGACGACGGGCGCGCCCGCTTGCCCGGTCGAGTGCGCCGGCCAGCCCTCCGCGGCGACGGGGATCATGCGCTTTCGGCTCGCGCTGCCGTTCCGCGAGCGCATGACCGTGAAGGTGGGGCCGCCGTGGAAGGTGGCCGTGGACCTCGCGAACCCGTTCTGCGCGCCGCCAGGTGCGAGCGCGAGCGCGGGGTGCACCTCGCGCGACCTGCAGACGGCAACCATCACGGTCTTCACGACCGAACTCTATGCGCCGAAGCGCGACGTGATCGTCGACGTGAGCGCGCGCATCGCCTGCCCCTGAACCAAGAGAGTCCCTTTCATGAAAAACACCCTGACCTTCACGCTCCTCACGACGGCCGCGGCCCTTCAGCTCGGGTGCAGCGGGGACACGATCATCATCGTTCAGCAGGCGCCGGACACGGGCGTCACGCCGACGCCGGTGGAAGATGCGGGCGCTCCCGTGACGACCGCGGACGCGGCTGCGGACGGCGGGGAAGGGACCGCGGACGCGACGGTGAGCGACGCAGGCGCGGCGGACGCCGCTACGGTGGATGCGGGGTACGACGCGGGCTTCAATCGTCTCAGCGACGGCGGCTACGCGTACAACCCCGACGCGGCGATTTGCGGCGGGCGCTTCGTGGTGATGCAAATGCCGGCCGACGACCCGATGGGGCTTGGGCGGCTGCTCTCACCGCCGGATGTCATGTTCACTCTGAAGCCGTCGCCGCCGCTGACGCAGAGCGAGGCCGCGGCGTGGTGCGCGGCGCGCGGGGCGCAATTGCCGCTCATTTCCGAGGCGCAGTACCTGGGAGCGAACGGCGTCTCGATGAATCAATGTCCTGAGGTCTGGCAAGCGTTGGCTGATGCAGGAGTCGGTCCGTGCTCGATGTGGTTGGACAACGTGCGCGATCCGAATGTCAACAATACGTATATTTCGAATTGTATGGGCGGTCGGCCGCGGGTGGGGACGGCGCCTTTGGGCACCATCTGCGTCTACCGGTGAGCCGTTCCGCTTGTGAATGCTTTCTTTGGTGAGTAATGAGAATGAATCGACTTGGCCTCCTCTCCCTTGGTGCGCTCTCAATCGCCACGAGCGTGTCGCTCCTGGCCACCGGCTGCAGTGACAGTGCGAATTCCACGGCAGAACGCCCGGCGGAGACAGCGACCGGTAGCTACGCGCTCGTCGTGAACCCGGAAGGGATGTCCTCTGTTTCGGTAGGTCTAGGAGGTGCGGGTGCGGTATCGAAGGAGCTGAAGGGACTGCTCCTGCGTGCTGCCACAGAGTGCGGTGTTGGGTTGCCGGCCAAGGACG
>CAIOHM010000369.1 GCA_903858055.1 uncultured delta proteobacterium | reverse complement strand
TGACCGTACTTACGGTAACAATACATGTCGATCACGACGTCTTGTTCGTAGCGCTGGCGGTACGCGACCGCGAGACGCGTGACTTGAATCACGGCCTCCGGGTCCTCACCGTTCACGTGAAAGACTGGGACCTTCAACATGCGCGCGATGTCCGTGCAGTAACGGGTCGAGCGCGAGTCCCAGAAGTTCGTCGTGAAGCCGATCTGGTTGTTGATGACGAGGTGCACCGTGCCGCCGGTCGCGAAGCCTTCAAGGTTCGTGAGGTTCAGCGTTTCCGGAACGACTCCTTGGCCCATGAACGCCGCGTCGCCGTGGATGAGGAGCGGCATGACGGTGCCACGCCCCTTGTTCTTGCGGTCTTGCTTCGCGCGCGCGCGGCCTTCGACGACAGGGTTCACGAACTCGAGATGGCTCGGGTTGAAACACAGCGAAAGGTGCACGTTCTGCCCCGAGCTCGTCTTGCGATCGCTCGAGTAGCCGAGGTGGTACTTCACGTCGCCGGAGCCGAGGAAACGCTCGGGGTTCTTGTCGTCGAAGGCCGCGAAGATCTCACGGACGTTCTTGCCCATGATGTTCGCGAGCACGTTGAGGCGCCCGCGGTGGGCCATGCCGAGCACGACCTCGGCCACGCCGTGCGCGCCCGCGTGCTCGACGATGCGGTCGATGAACACGATCATCGACTCGCCGCCCTCGAGGCTGAAGCGCTTGGCGCCGACGTAGTTCTTGTGGATGAACTGCTCGAAGATCTCCGCGTCCGTGAGCTTCGTGAGCGCGTCGAGGGTCTCGGCGACCGAGAGCGTGGTGCGGTTTTGCGACGACTCCATTTCGCGGAGGAGCCAGCCGCGCGCGTCCGGGTCTTCGATGTGCGTGAACTCGACGCCGATGGACCCGCAGTAGGTCGCCTCGAGGTGGGCGATGATTTCGCGAAGGGTGGCGCGCTCGCCGAGGCCGTGGATGCCGACCGTCGGGAAGACTTGGTCGAGGTCGCTCGCGGCGAGGCCGAAGGTCTCGAGGGCCAGCTCGCGGCGCTCGTGAGCAGGCTGCTCGAGCGGGTTGATGGCCGCATAGAGATGGCCGCGCACGCGGTAGGCGTTCACGAGCTGGTAGACGCGCCCTTGAAGGGCCGCCGCCTCGATCATCGCCGGCGTGGCCGCCGCTTCGACGACGTCGCGCGTGGAGCCGATCGCGGGCGGGACGACGCCCCGATGCCCGTTGCCGTTCGTCTGCGGCGCAGCGGCTCCGTCGCCGCCGAAAAAGCGCTGCCAGCTCTCGGGAACCGACCCGGGACTGTGCAGAAAGCGCGCGTGGAGTTCTTCGACGAGACCTGCGTTGATGCCGAATTCTTCGAACATGGCGAACGACCGAATGCGTATGTGGAGCCGGGAACGTACCCGCTCGCGCGCCGGGGACCTAGTGCGAATTCGCCCGGCTGACGAGCGCCGTCGCCGCGAAAGTCTCGCGCTTTGAATGTTTTGGCCGTGCGCGTCGTCTGCCCTCCACCACCATGCGAAACTTCCTGCGCTCGACGGGCTCCGCGGTCATCCTCGCGCTTCTTGGTTTCTCGAGCGTCGGATGTGCGCATCGCCCGCTCGTCGAGTCCCAGGCGCTCCCGCTGCGACGCGTGGTCCTCTACCGCAACGGCGTCGCGTACTTCGAGCGTGCGGCCGAGGTCGCGTCCCCGAACGTGGAATTTCATGTGCGCGAGAGCGAGCTCGGAGACTTCCTCGCGTCGCTCTCGATCCTCGAAGCCTCGGGGCGCAAGGTGAAGGCCGCCGCGTACCCGGTCGAGGCCGTCACGTCGAAGGGGGCGCCGCAAGGCGGAAACCAGCGTTCGCGCACGGTGAACCTCGAGCTCGAGGGGCCTCCTGGTAAGCTCTCCGTGGGCTATATTGCGCATTCCCCCGTATGGAAGCCGGCTTACCGGGTCGTCGTCATGGGGGACGGGAAAGCCCTCCTTCAGAGCTGGGCCGTGGTCCACAACCGCTCGGGCGAGGACTGGTCCGACGTGCGCTTGTCGGTGGTCTCTGGAGCGCCCATCGCCTTCCGCTCGACGCTCGGCGAGGCGTTCGTGCCGACGCGCCCCGTCCTCGAGGATCGCGGGGACGTGGTGGCGGCGATTCCGCAGGGGGGCACGATCGTGGGGGGGCCCGCGGTCGCCAGCGCGGCCGTCGCGGGTTCGCGGCGTGAGGCCAAGCGCGCCGAGCGGGAGTCGCACATGGCCGCCGCGATGCCTGCGCCGAACCCCGAGGCGTATGCGTACGCCGACCGCGCGGCGAGTGAGCAAGGCGCCCCTTGGTCGCCGCCGCCCCCGGTCGAAGAGGCCGCCGTGGCCCAGAGCGGGAGCATGTCGCGCTTCGACCTCCCGAGCACCATCACCGTGCCCGACGGCAGCGCGACGATGGCGCTCCTGAACGCGAAGGTCGTGAAGGGCGACGTGGTCTTGCTCTTCGCCCCCGACGCGCGGGTGGGGGAGTCCCAGCAATTTCCCTGGCGCGTAGCGCGCTTCACGAACGAAGTCGGCGCGACCCTCGAGCGCGGCCCCGTCGCGGTCTTCGGCCAGGGCGCGTTCCTCGGTGAGGGCGAGCTCCCGTCGCTCATGGCGGGCTCGGACGCGACGATCCCCTTCGCGCTCGACCGCGGGATGACCGTGAAGAGCCTCGTCTCCGCCGAACCGGGCGCCTCGCGCCTCGGGGCCATTCACGACGGCCAGCTGGTGCTCAAGACCGAGCAGCGCACGCGCGTGCGTTACGAAGTGCAGAGCGCCGAAGAGACCGCGCAGGAGCTCCGCATTCGCCACGCCTTCGCGAAGGGCTCGAAGGTGCAGGGGCCCGAGGGCGTGAAGCTCGAAGAGGAGTACGGGCGGAGCAGCGTCCTCGTCCCGCTCGCGGTGGCGGCACGCAGCAAGGCGGAGATCGCCGTCGTTCAGGTCTCCGAACACGAGCACGGCGCCGACTGGTTCTCGACCGAGGCCGAGCTGGCGCTCGCGGCGTTCGTGAAGAGCGAGAAGGTCGCGGGGCCCCTGCGTGAGCGGGTTGGGGCGCTCTTGCCCGTGCGCGAGCGCATCGCGAAGCTTCGTCAAACGCGCGAAGCGACGCAGACCGAGCTCTTCGGGCTCGAGCAGGAGCAGCGCGAACTTCGGGCGAACCTCGCGGTCCTCGAGAAGAACCCGCAAGCGGCGGATCTGCGCGCAAAGCTCCTCGATCGCCTCTCGCGCGCGTCGCGCCGCGCGGACGACCTCGCGAAGAAGCGCATCGAGACCGATCTCGCGGAGAACCTCGAGCGCGTGCAGTTCGAAGAGAAGCTCAAGGGGCTCGCGGTCGCGGTCGATTGACGGTTGACGCGGCGCGGTGGATTTTTGTGCACGAAACGCTCCGCTGCGCTTGGAATGGTCCAACGGAGGCGCCTTCGCATGCGGAACGCTTCTCCAGTGGACGCAGACGCCCCCGTGCGTGCTAGGCGCCTCCTGATCGCGTGCCCAGGTGGCACGCCCAAGAGCCCCATGAAGAACGCCTCGCTCGCTGCACTCCTGAGCCTCGTCCTCCTCGCGCCTGCCACGTCGCAGGCCCAGGCTGCCCCCGCGCCGACCCCGGCGCCCGCGAGCGCGGCTCCCTCGAGCGCCACGCCCGCGACCGGTGACCAGCCTGCCGCGGCTCCCGCAGCGGCCCCCGCACCGGCCGCCGCCCCGCTTCCGTGGGCCGGCACGAGCCTCTACACGACGATCGCGACGCCCACGAGCAACGTCTTCCGAGGACAAAACCAGTCGGTCGACGCGTCGGCGAACTACTTCATCCGCCTCGCGCCACGCTGGACCTTCAACAAGGAGTGGCAGCTTCGCGGCATCATCGGCGGCAGCGTCGATCTCGTCGAGGGCATCAACACGGGGAGCACGTACACGCGTGAGTTCCTCTTCAATGACCCGAGCTTCACGCTCTTCTACATGGGCATCCCAAAGCTCCCGGGCGGCATCAAGATGCTGGCCGGTGCCTCGCTGCGCCTGCCGCTCTCGAAGGCTTCCTGGGCGCAGACGCTCATCGCCTCGCCGGGCCTTGCCATGCAGTTCGCGAAGCCCTTCGAGTCCCTCGGCGGTGACACGCTCGCCCTGGTCTCGATCGCCTACCAGCACCCGTTCTACCTGCAGACGACGCCGACCACGAGCGACCCGCTGCCGTACCCGCGCGCGACCTTCGGCGGTCTCGGCGTGAACGGCGTGACGGACGATCAGCTCTCGGGCACGGCCAATGCCCGCGATCAGTTCAACGTGCTCGCCTTCCTCGTCCAGAGCTGGGGCCACTGGTCGCCGGGCGTCTTCGCGTTCGTGAGCAACGCCTACCCCTACAACTTCCGTGACCTCGGCCTGCGCCAGGACAACGTCTCGTCGTTCCGCGCGCGCTCGGCGTCGTTCTTCGGCGCGTTCCTCGACTACGAAGTCAACGCGTGGCTCACGCCCGAGGTCGGCTATCAAATGTTCCGCAGCGCCCTCGACGCGGACGGCACCTACGGCAACCCGTTCTGGGGCCGCTACCAAGACATGCAGCTCTACGTCGGCGCCAACATCCAGGTCGACTCGCTTTACAAGGCTCTCCGCGGGGACGGCGGCGAGGCGGGCGTCGTCCGTGCGGCGCGCAAGCCCATCGCGTTCGCGTTCTGAGGCGCGGAGCGACCCCAAACGAAAGAAGCCCTTCTCGCGTGAGGAGGGCTTCTTCGTTTCTCGTGGGCCGAGCGCTTGGTTTCAGCGCAGCGCTTCGAGCGCCGCGAGGATCTTGGCGTTGCTGCGCGCCTCACCGAGGGCGTTCTCTTCCACGAAGGCGACGGTGCCGTCCTTCGCGACGATGACCGTGCCGCGGCCCGTGATGCCCTTGTCGGCGTGGTAGAAGCCGTAGCTCTCGGCCATCTTGCCTTTCGGGTGGAAGTCCGCGAGGAGCGGGTACGCGATGCCGAGCTCCTTCTTGAAGGCCGCATGGCACCACGCGCTGTCGATGCTCACGCCGAGCACCACCGCGTCGACGCCCTCGAACGCGCCGAAGTCGTTCTTGAAGCAGCCGTGCTCGCCGGTGCAGGTCGGGCTGAAGTCGAGCGGGTAGAAGGCGAGGACGACGTGCTTCTTGCCGAGGAAATCGCCGAGAGAAATCATCTTGCCGGGGCGGCCGTTCTCGATCTCGGAGGAGGGGAGCGAGAAGTCGGGAGCCTTGGAACCAACGGAAATGGGCATGGGGACCTGCGGGAGACGGTGGAGGGTTTCGCGAACGCCGTGCACCGAGGGCATGGCGAGGCGTACCCGAGTTCGATACCGTGGATGCCCATGGGTGCCGAGTGGTTCCGAGCGTGGGTGGGCTGTGGTCTCCTGGTGTCGACGGTGGCCGCGGCCGGGCCCGCGGATCCGGGGCTCGTAAGCTTTCGTGACGCGCAGGGAAGCGCCGAGGTGCGCGTCCGCGGGGGCACGACGGTCAAGGTCGACGAGGGTGGGGGGCAGGTCGTCGTCGTGCACGTCCGCGGCGCGACGCCAGCGCGTCGTGTCGATCGTCTCGCGCTCGACACGAGCGCGT
>CAIOHM010000368.1 GCA_903858055.1 uncultured delta proteobacterium | reverse complement strand
GTTTTCCGCTCCTCTTGGGCGTCATGACTAGCGTTGTGTCGTCCGACGCCTGCATCGACGCCGGGATGTCGCGCGCGCCACGCAGGACGCGCCACACGTCGACATGGTCAGGACGCTCCACGTAGAACACGAGCTGCGGGTATCTGGGTTCTGCCGCAAGTCATGAGGCCTGGCCTGCGGCGGCACGTGTACTTCGGGGCAAACCATCGCGACGACGCGCGCGAGGTGTTCGCGTTCTGGCGCGACGCTCGCCGCGGAGCCGTCGAGCACGGCCGGCGCGCACCACGCGCGCAGCTGCTTCTCGGTGGAGTCCGATCGAGACACGACGTTCTCACCGAAAAGCTCCGGTCCGCGCCGCGAGCGGATGCGCGCGAGCGGCGCCTCGGGTACCCATCGCGCGATGCCCCTCGAGCTCACGAGTCTGCAGAAGGCGGTCACGGCCCTCGAGGCCGCCGTGGCGCGCTCGCGCGAAGACCGCTGGCTCGCGACCCTCGACGACGTCACGCGGACCGTCTTCAAGGCGGGCGTGGTCCAGCACTTCGCGGTCACCTACGAGCTCTGCTGGAAGTTCGTGAAGCGCTGGCTCGAGACGAACGTGAGCCCGACCGCGGCCGACGGCGTGACGCGCCGCGAGCTCTTTCGCCAGGCGGCCGAGCAGCGCCTCGTCGACGACGTGGACCGCTGGATGACGCACCACCACGCGCGAAACCAGACGTCGCACTTGTACGACGCGGCGATCGCCGAGGTCGTCTTCGAGGCCGCGCGGGGTTTCGCGAGCGACGCGCGCGCGCTGCTCGTCGCGCTCGAAGCGCGCAATGATTGAGCTCGCGCCCGCCCACCTCGCGATCGTGAAGCGCATCCTCGCGGAGCGTGTCCCTTCGGCCGAGGTGCGCGCGTTCGGGTCGCGCGTCCGCGGCCAGGCGAAGCCGTGGTCCGACCTCGACCTGGTGATCATCGGCACGGCGCCGCTCAGCCTGCGCGAGCTCGGAGAGCTCCGCGAGGCCTTCGAGGCGTCGACGCTGCCGATGCGCGTGGACCTCGTGGATTGGCACACGGTCGGACCCGCGTTTCGCGAGGTGATCGCCGCGCAAGCGGTGCCGCTTTAGCGGTCCCGCGCGTGGGCGCTACGCTCAGGCCATGGGCGAAGGCTCGAAGTGGGAAGGCGGCCGCGTGCGGTCGCACGAGGAGCTCGACGAGGCCGACGCCTCGTTTTGGGCCCGCGCGACGCCCAGCGAGCGCTTCGCGGCCTCCCTCGAGCTCGCGCTGACCGCCTGGAGCCTGAAGCACCCGAATGAACCTCCCCCCCGATTTGCTCGCGATGTTGGCGGCGTTCGCCGACGCCGGGGTGCGCTACCTGGTGATCGGGGGGCACGCGGTGTCCCTTCATGCCCGACCTCGAACGACGAAGGACATTGACCTCTGGCTCGAGCCGGAGCGGGAGAATATCGCCCGCGCGTGCGCGTGACCGTGACCTTTCAGGGCGTCCCGATCACGGTGGTGGGGCTCGACGATCTCATCCGCAACACGCGCGCGATCGGTCGCCCGCAAGACAAGCGCGACGTGCGCGCGCTCGAGCGCACAAGGGCCGCGTCCGCCGAGGCGCCGCAGGATCACCCCGCAAAAGCTGGGGCCGCGCGCGCGGCACGATCCACACGCCGATCCTGACGCCCTGCTGAGCTCGGCTCACCCGAGCTTGGCGACGGCCTTGAGCGCCTCCAGGTCGAGCAGGTCTTTGGGGCGCCCCGCCGCCGCCTTCGAGCGAATGAGATCCGCGAGCGCCATGATGCGGACCTCGACGCCGAACGCCTCGGCGGTGAGCGCCTGCATCACCAGGTCGGTATACCCGCCCACGCCCGTGACCTCGCCGAGGAGATCGAGCTCGCCTTCGTCGGTCACGAGCGTGAAGTTGAGGCCGTTACGGAGCGTCTGCACGTCGAAGAAGAACGGAAGGCCTTCGGGGGCTCCGCGGAGGCGCGGGTGGATCGGCGCGAGGGCCTCGACGAGCCGCTTCAGGTTCTCGGGCGTGCGCGCGTAGCAAACGTCGAGGTCGACGGTCGCGCGCACGTGGCCGTGGGTCAGGACGGCGAGGCCGCCGATGATCACGAACTCGACCTGCGCGTTCGCGAGCCGCGCGAGCAGCGACCCGAAGTTCGTCAACGCTTCACCCCGCGCCGCAGCGCCTCCGCGGCCTCCATGACGTTCATCATCGCGAGGATGCGCTCGGTCAAGGTCATCGCCCGCGCGCGCTTGATCTGCTCGAGGTCGATGCTCGGCGGCATGGCGTCGAGCACGCGGTACTGCCAGGGCTCTTCGACCGGATGCCACATGCTGCGCACCCTAGCAGGGCGCGCGCTCGTCGTCGACGAGCAGGGCGGAGCGCCTCGACGACGCCCTGCCATAGGGCGGGGGTGCAGGGAATCACGGTGGAGACGAGGGCGCCCGCACCGTCACCCGTTCCATCCGCGACGACGGTCAGAGCGGGTCAGGGCGATCGACCTCGGGCTGCGCGCGCTCGCACAGCAAGTCGTCGGACACGGTCGCCACGCCGAAGCGGTCGGGCACCTCCGGCCCGGCGTGTCCCGGTACACGCGCACCGAACGCGCTCAGGAGCTCCGCCGCGTACGAGAGCGCGGCGCGGATGTCCGCCTCGGTGATGCCGTACTCGGCTTCGACCTCCACGAACGACATGCCGCCGCCGAGGCTGCCCACCACGGTCGACACGGGGACGCGCGTGGACCGAACGCACGGCGCGCCGTGGCCCAGCGCGGGGTCCGATGCGATGCGGTCCTTCCAGCTGCTCATCGCCGCCGAGGGTGAGGCCGCGCCCCGACCTCGGTCAAGCGCGAACGCGTCATCACGGCGCGCGACCGCTTCGTGCCCGCCCCCAGGGGACGGCACCGCGTTCGACGCGCGTGCGCCAGCACGCCCCGTCACCCCGGGCGGAGCGTGGCAGCAGACACGCCGCGAGGGTTCGGCGGCCGTTAGCGAGGCGCGCGCGCCGCTGCTCGTCGCGGTGCGCCTCCCATCCGTCTCGAGCGCGACCCGCGTCACCCGCCATCGCGGAGCTCCTCGATCGCGCGGCGCACGTTCGCTTCGTCCAGCGCGACGACAAGGTCGACGTCGCTCGTGAAGCGCGTGTGGCCGTGGAGAACCACCGCGACGCCGCCGACGACGAGGTACCTCACCCCACCTGAGGAGAGCGCCGAGAAGATCGCGCCGAAGTCGCCCGTGAGCATGTGCGCTCAGCTTAGCACCGCAGCGAGCGCCTCGACGACCTCGTACGCAGGCAGGTTCGCGCGGCAGCGTGAATCGCTCCGAGATGGGGAACTCATGCCCGCCGCCCGCTACTTCTCCTCGAGCCGCACGATGCCCCGGCTCGAGGGTACGGCGTCTTCGCCGGCGCTGGACTCCTTCACGAGCCGCATGAACCACCAGGCCGCGGGGCCGTCTTCGGGGCAGGTATCGCGGAGCTCGCTGGCGATCGCGAGGGCCGCTTCGACCCTCCCCTCCGCGAAGGCCTCGAGCATGGCTTCGAAGCGGGCGCGTGTGGCGGCCTTGGCCTCGCGCACGGGCGCGGAATCCGAGGCGAACACCTCGTGGATCGTGACCGGCTGCGCCTTGCCCTTCACGAGGAAGGTGCCGAGGCGCCGCGTGTGTGCGCGCAGGTCTTCGCCGAGCGTGGCGTGGACCTCTTCGCTGAC
>CAIOHM010000367.1 GCA_903858055.1 uncultured delta proteobacterium | reverse complement strand
GCGAGAAAGACCGCGTCGGCATCGGCACCTTCCAGCCGAAAGACGAGAAGAACCAGGACTCGACCGAGCTCACCGGCGACATCAACTACCGGAAGATCGCCGAGTACGGCTCGGACTCCGACCCGCGCGCGTTCAACTTCGACGGAGAGTTCAACATCTCGAACCGCGGCATCGTCGAGTTCATCGAGATGCTCAAGCTCGACGTCGCCTTCCTCTACGACCTCCTCGGCGCGAGCCAAGAGCACCGCATCAAGCCGAAGAAGTTCGCGCAGACCGACATCGACGAAGTCATCATCGGCCACACGAACGAGGCCGAGTACCGCAAGCTCCTGAACAACGAGTTCATGGAGGCCCTCCGCGACCGCACGATCAAGATCGACATCCCGTACATCACGAAGGTCAGCGAAGAGACGCGCATCTACCAGAAGAGCTTCGGCCCCGCGAAGGTGCGCCACCGCCACGTGGCCCCGCACACGATGGAGGTCGCGGCCATGTGGGCCGTGCTCACGCGCCTCGAAGACCCGCAGAAGCCCAACCTCAACCTCGTGCAGAAGATGAAGCTGTACGACGGCAAGACGCTCCCCGGCTACACGCAAGACACGGTCAAGGAGCTGCGCAAGGCCACGAAGCGCGAAGGCCTCGACGGCATCTCGCCGCGCTACGTGCAAGACAAGATCTCCAATGCGCTCGTGAACGACGTGGGCGAGGGGACCATCAACCCGTTCATGGTGCTCAACGAGCTCGAGAAGGGCCTGCGCCACCACTCGCTCATCACGAACGAAGAGCAGCGCAAGCGCTACATCGAGTGCATCGCGCTCGTGAAGCGCGAGTACGAAGAGGTCGTGAAGAACGAGGTCCAGCGCGCCATCAGCGCAGACGAAGACGCCATCGCGCGCCTCTGTGCAAACTACATCGACAACCTCAAGGCCTTCACGCTCAAGGAGCGCGTCAAGAACCGCTACACGGGCCAAGACGAGGAGCCCGACGAGCGCCTCATGCGCTCGATCGAGGAGAAGATCGACATCCCCGAGCAGCGCAAGGACGACTTCCGCCGCGAGATCATGAACTTCATCGGCGCCCTCGCGGTCGACGGGAAGAAGTTCGACTGGCAGACCAACGAGCGCCTCCGCCGCGCGCTCGAGCTCAAGCTCTTCGAGGATCAGAAAGACTCGATCAAGCTCAAGACCATCGTCTCCGCGGTCGTCGACAAAGAGACCCAAGAGAAGATCGACGTCATCAAGGCGCGCCTCATTCGGAACTTCGGCTACAACGAGGTCTCCGCAACCGACGTGCTCAACTACGTGGCGAGCATCTTCGCTCGCGGCGACGCAAAGGGCGCCTGAGCACGCACCTAGCGTAGCCAGGCGAGGCGTGTGTCGAACCAAGTCGCACCCGACGGCGCGGTGATTGCTCCGGGCTCCATGCTCGTGGGCAAATACCGCGTCGTCCGCAGCATCGGGCGCGGCGGCATGGCACAGGTCTACGAGGCGATCCAGCTCGGTCTCGGCAAGCGCGTCGCGGTGAAGATACTCAACGCGCAGTACTCGGCGTCACCGATCCTCACCGAACGCTTCTTCCGCGAGGCGCGCGCCGCCTCCGCCGTGAAGAGCCCCTACATCGTCGACGTCTACGACTCCGGTCGCCTCGACGATCAGCGGCCCTTCATCGTCATGGAGCTCCTCGACGGCGAGAGCCTCTACGAGCGCCTCGCGCGCACGCGTCGCCTCCTCCCCGAGGAGGTCATCACGTACGTCGCCCACTGCGCGAAGGGCCTCGCAAAGGCGCACGCGGCGGGCATCGTCCACCGCGATCTCAAGCCCGAGAACATCTTCCTCGTGCACGCCGAAGAGGGCGGTGAGATCGCCAAGCTCCTCGATTTTGGGCTGGCGAAGTTCTACGCCTCCACGGACGACGACGAGACCGTGCAGCGCCTCACGCGCGACGGCGCGGTCTTCGGAACGCCCCCGTACATGTCGCCCGAGCAGGTGCGCGGCCAGGCCGGCGTCGACCACCGAACGGACCTGTGGGCCCTCGGCTGCATCGTCTACGAGGCGCTCGTCGGCAAGCCCGTGTGGCGCACCGATCAAGGCGTCGCGATGATCTTCGCCTCCATCGCGAGCGGCGAGCTGCCCCTGCCGAGCGGTGAGCACCACGACCTCCCGAGCAGCTTCGATCGCTGGTTTCGCAAGGCGCTCGCGCGCAGGCCCGAGGAGCGCTTCCAGACCGCGCTCGAGTTTGGAGAGGCGCTGCGCGAGGCGTTCACCAAGGGGGCCATCGCGCGCGCCGCGGCCGAGTCCACCGCCCGCATCGAGTCGCGCCGCCTGGACTCGCTCCGCCCGCCGCCGCTCGCCGTTCCCGCCGCGCCCCCGCTCGATCTGCGCATGCCCGCGTCGCTCGGCATGCCCACGATCCCCAACGCGTCACCGCCCGAGTCCGTGCGCGGCCGTCCGTCGGAGCCGCCGTCGTACGTGCTGGAAAATCGCCGACGAAACACGATGATTCGCGTGGGTGTCGGCGCGCTCGCCGTGGGCTTGCTGGGTACGGCCGCGGGGCTCCTGCTCGCCGCCCGTGACGACGAGAAGGCCGCGGTGGCGGTCGTCGCGCCGCCCGCGGAAGCACTGCCCGAAGCGTCCGTGACCCCCGCGCCCGCCGCGCCTGCCCCGGTCGTGCCCCTCGTGGCTGCCTCCGTGCGTGACCTGGTGAGGAACAAGCGCCTCGTCGAAGCCGCGCAAGAGATCGCGAAAGGGAGCGGCGGGGCGTCGAGTCGTTGGCTCGCCGAGGCCTGGCGCCGTACGCCGGCCGCAGAGCTCTCCTCGTGCGCGCCCTCCGCGTGGGCAGCGTTCGCGGGCGAGCCGCTCGTCGAGGTGGGGGAGGGGCACGCGCGGGCCTTCGCGCTCGCGGGCCCGAGGGGTGCACAACACCTGATTTCCCAGGGTCTCAGCGCCGAGGGCTGGCTCCTCGAAGAGCCTACCGCGGACGCGACGCCGGAGGGCGCCCGTGTCCTCGCCGCGCGCGTCGTGCCCGTGGGCGAGCGCTTCGCGGTGTTCCTCGTCGAGGGCGCCGAAGACGACAAGGTCGTGCGGCTTCGTGCCCGCGCGCTCGGCCCCAACGGCGCGCCGCTCGGCGCGTCGATCGTCGTCGCGAACATCCAAGGCTACCGCCACATCTCCGCCGTGCGCCTCACCGCGAGCGGCGACGCGTACGTGCTCGCCTTCGGCACGGTGAGCCCCGCGGGGGTCGAAGCGCTTCACGTGCTCCGCGTCGAGCCTTCCTTCGAAGCCAAAGGCAAACCCACCGTGTTTGCGCAGGCCGGCGGGGCCTCCGGCGTGGATTTTGGCGCGCCGCAGCTCGGTCTCGTCGGCAACGACGTCGTGGTCGCGTACACGGTCAGCGCCGGGGGTCGGCGCTTCGGCGAGACGCAGCGGATCGCCGCCACGGCGCCGCAGTGGGGCTCCGAGGGCTTCGCGGACGCCGTCGACGCGAAGGGCTCGCGCCGCCTCGGGGTCGCCTCGCGCGTCGCCGAGCGCGTGGCTCCGGGCACCGATCTCGCGCTCGCGTGCGGGCCCTCGCGCTGCTTCCTCGGCTGGGAAGACGACGCCCGCGGCGCCTACGTCGCGCGCCTCGACACCGTGAGCGGCGCGCTGCACGTGGCGACCTCGCTCGGCAAAGGCGTCGGCCGCATGCTTCTCGCTCCGCTCCCCGAGGTGCCGGAGGGCGTGCAAATCGCGGCACATCAGGGCGGTGCCGTTCGCAGCCTCGTCGTCGACTCGCTGGGCGCACACCCGGGAGCCGTGCTCGCGCGATCGCCCGGCAACCCCGTGGCCTTCCGCGTCACGCCCGTGGGCGCGCGCGTGCTCGTGGGCGAAGGCGACGGGAGCGCTCGTCACGGGCTCCTCGTCACCGCCCCATGCCGGTGAACGTCTCGTCCCTCCGCGCGATCGTCGTCGAGACCGTCGTGGTCGTGCTCGTCGCCGCGCTCCTCGCGCGCATGGGCTTCGAGCACAGCGGCACCGCGATCGGCCTGCTCTTCCTCGGCATGTGTCACCTGCGCTCGTGGCGCTTCGACGACGCGCGCGTCCGAGCCGACGGCCTCGCGCTCGCGGGTCTCGCGGCGCCGGTCCCCGAGCCGCGCCGTGCTCTCGTGGTCTCGCTGCGCGCGATCGTCGTTACCGTCGCCGTCGTCTTCCCTCCGTTCGTGCTCGCCTGGGTCGCCGTGCAGCGCCCCGCACAGCCCTTCGTGATCGCGCGCGCTTGGAGATTTGCAGCCCCTCGCCGAGGTGCTCCTCGTCGCGCTCCCCGAAGAAGCGTTCTTCCGAGGCTACGTCCACTCGCGCCTCGCGGAGGCGACGGGGCCCCGCGGGGCGATCGGCCCGGTGACGCGCGCGAACCTCTACGCCTCGCTGCTCTTCGCCCTCGGGCACTTCGGCACGAGCGTGTCGGTCGCCCGCGCCTCGGTCTTCTTTCCCTCGCTGCTGTTCGGCCTCCTGCGCGAGCGCACCGGCGGCATCGTCGCTCCGGTCATCGTGCACGCGCTCTCGAACCTCCTCGCGCGCGCGCTCTTCGCGGGCTTCGCGTTGACCTGAAAATCTCCGCTCGTGACGCGCGATGACGCGATGCGCACGCGCTCTGCGGGGCTCGCCCGAAGCTGCGCAGATTAGGCGCCACGTCCCGCGCGTTGCGCGCTAAGCCGCGAAACATGGGCCAGCGTGTCGCGCTCTTCGACCTCGACCGAACGCTGATTCGGCGTGAGAGCGCGTCCCTCTACGTGGCGTACCAGCGCGCGATCGGCGAAGCCACGGTCGTCGACCAGCTGCGGATGGGCTTTTGGGTCGCGCAGTACACGCTGGGCGTCATCGACGCCGAAGCCGTCGCGAAGAAGGCCTTCGAGACCGTGCGCGGCAAGAGCGAGGTCGGCATGATCGCCCGCTGCGACGACTGGGTCCGGAACTACGTCGCGCCTCACCTCACGGACTCCGCCCGCCGCACCGTCGCCGACCATCGGTCCGCTGGAGATCTCGTCGCCATCGTCACCGGTGCCACCACGTACACCGCGTGGCCCATCGCGCGCCTCCTCGGCATCCCGCACGTGCTCGCCACCGAGCTCGCCCTCGACTCGAGCGGCTGCTTCACCGGGCAAGCGGTCGACCCCATTTGCTACGGCACGGGCAAGGTCACCCGCGTCGAACAGCTCGGCGCGCGCGAAGGCTTCGGTTTCGAAGACTGTGTATTCTACACAGATAGCTACACGGACCTCCCGCTCCTCGAGAAGGTCGCCGAGCGCGTGGTCGTGAACCCTGACGTGCGCCTGAAGCGCGAAGCTCAGCGCCGCGGTTGGCGCGTGGAGACCTGGTGATGAACGCAACGGTGCTCGAGCCGATCGTTCGGCGTGCCCTCGAAGAAGATCTCCTCTCCGGCGACCTCACCAGCGAAGCGTGCATCGCCTCGGACCACCGCTCGAAGGCCTTGGCCGTCGCGCGTGAAGAGCTCGTGACCTCGGGCGGGGCGGTCGTGCGCGAGGTCGCGCGCCAGGTGGATCCCGAGGTGAGCGTCGAGATCTTCGTCGCAGACAGTACGCTCGTGAGCAAGGGCGCCGCGCTCTGGTCCCTCGCAGGCGCCACGCGGTCGATCCTCGCCATCGAGCGTACCGCGCTGAACCTCGCGCAGCGCATGGGCGGCATCGCCACCGTCACGCGTCGCTACGTCGACGCGCTCGCGCCCGGCTCGACCACGCGCATCACCGACACGCGCAAGACCATGCCCGGCCTGCGTGCGCTCGATCGCTGGGCCGTGCGCTGCGGCGGCGGCTTCAACCACCGGGACAACCTCGGCAGCGGCGTGCTCATCAAGGACAACCACGTCGTCGCGTGCGGCGGCGTGGGCGCAGCGGTGCGCGCATGCAAGGCGTACGCGCCGCACACGGTGCGCATCGAGTGCGAGGTCGATCGCCTCGATCAGATCGAAGAGGCCATCGTCGCCGGCGCGGGTGCGCTGTTGCTCGACAACATGGGCAACGAGACCGTCGCCGAAGCCCTGAAAATCGTCGCGGGTCGCGCGTTCGTCGAGGTCTCCGGCGGCATCACGCTCGAGCGTGTGCGAGCGCTCTCGGCGCTCGGCGTCGGGGCGATCAGCGTCGGCGCGCTCACCCATTCGGTCCGCGCGATCGACATCGGTCTCGACTTCGTGGAGGCCCGTGGCTGAGGCCCTCGTCGCCCTCGAGCGCGCCTGGCAAGAGCGCGCGATGGCCGCCGGGCTTCGGCTTGGTGTGCCGGCCTCGTTCGTCGCGGAGACCGCCTCCACGAACGACGACGCGAAGCGCGCAGCCGCGAGCGGGGCTCCGCATGGCGCGCTCTTCGTGGCGGAGAGCCAGAGCGCGGGCCGCGGCCGTCAAGGGCGCGCGTGGCAGGGGGAGCCAGGCGCGTCGCTGCTCTTCTCCGTCGTCGTGCGCTGCGCTGTCGCACCCCACGCCGCCGGGGCGATCCCCGTCGCCGCGGGCCTCGCGCTCGCCGAAGCGATCGACGCGATCGCGCCGCGCCCGTGCGCCTTCGTGAAGTGGCCGAACGACGTGCTCATCGGCGGCAAGAAGGTCGCGGGCATCCTCGCCGACGCCACCGTGCGCGCGGGCGTCATCGAGAGCGTCGTCGTGGGTGTGGGTGTGAACGTGGGCGCGTTCGCGTTCGACGCGTCGTTCGCCGACCGCGCGACCTCGCTCGCGCGCGAGGGCATCGAGGTCGATCGCCTGAAACTCCTCGAGGCATTTCTCGTGCGCTTCGAAGCCATGGTCGAGCGCGTCGCGCTGCATGGCCTCCGCGACTACGCGTCGCGCATCGCCGCGAAGCACGAGCTCTTCGGGTGCGAAGTGCGTCGCGCCGAAGGCGACGTCGCGCGCGCCGCGGGCATCGACGAAGAAGGTCGCCTCGTCGTCGATCGCGGCGGTGTCGTCGAGCGTTGGAGCTCGGGCGAGGTGCACCTCGTGGCCGCGGGAGGGCTCTCGTGACCAACGGTCCGCGATCGCAAAAGAACGTCCGCTTCGAGGTCGTGAGCGAAGAGCCACCGATCGTGCGAGACCGCGAAACGCAGGAGTTTCACCTGTGGCTCCGCGGTCCAGCCGAGGCGGTCGCCCTCGAAGCGCTCGCCCTTCAATCGCTCGCCATGCTCACGGCGATGCCGCGCATCTCCGAGGTCTCGAGCGCGTTCCCGCAAGGCGTCCTCTGCGAGGTTCCTCCGCGCCACGCGCGCCGCCTCCGCGAGTCCGCGCGCACGCTCGACGGCTTCTCCGCGGAGCGCTTGCTTCGCGAGCTCGTCGTCATCGCCATGCAGGTCGAGCGCGCGGGCTACGCCTTCGATCCCGATCTCGACGACCTCTGGGTCGTGAGCGGACGCCTGCGTTTTCTCAGGCTTCGGCGCGTCTCGCGCTTGGCCCGCGGTCGCCGCTTCGACGTGGGGCCGCTGCTCGCGGTCTTCGCAGAGGCCGTGCTGCCCGAGCCGATGCTCCACGCGTCGACGGGCGCGTTGCGCTTCCTGCTGACGTACCGTCGACCCGCCGAGCTCGCCCACGCGACCGAGCTCTTCGTCTCCGCCGACGACGCGAACCAGCTCCTCGAGGGCCTGAGCGGCGCCATCCCGAGCCCGCGCGGTTCGACCCCGCTCCCCGTGCGTTCGCTCAAGCGCTTTCCAAGCTTCGCCGCCGCGGACGGCGTCGCGTGCTTCACCGACGTGGGCCTCGTGCGCCGCGTGAACGAAGACGCCGTCGGAGCGCTCAACGGCGGCAGCAGCACCGAACGATGGACCGCCCTCGTCGTGTGCGACGGCGTGTCGTCGTCGCCGCGCGCGTCGGAGGCATCGAAGACCGCGGTGCACTGTGTGCTCGAGACAATCCACACGCTCGAGGGCGCCATGCCCGACAAAGACCTCTTGCCGATGGCGCTCACCGCCGCGAACGACCAGGTGCTCACGCTGCCGCGTCGTCGTCCGCGTGACCAAGGGCCCGCCACCACGGTCGTCGTCGCGATCGTGCGCCCCGGTCGCGTCACCGTGAGCTGGGCCGGCGACAGCCGCGCGTACCTCTGCGGCCCCAACGCGATGCACCGATTGACGCGCGACCACAACTGGGCCACCGAGGTCGTCGCGCAAGGCCACCTGAGTGATGACGAGGCGCGTCAACATCCGCACGCCCACGCCATCACGCGCTTCCTCGGCGGGCGCCACGAAGACGGCCAGCCGGCGCCGTTCAACCCCGAGACGCGTGAGCTGCAAGCGGGGGAGGGATGGCTCGTCCTGGCCACCGACGGCGTGTGGGGTCTCGCGCCCAGTGAGCGCACCTTCGAAGCCTGGATTCGCGAAGGATTCCGGGATGATCCAGCGGCCCTCGCGAAGCGCCTCGTGCACCGCGCGCTCCTCGCGGGCGGCGACGACAACGCGTCCGTCGCGGTCGTGGCCCTGGACGACCTCCGCGTCAGCCCTAAAGGCTAGCGATTCCAGAGGCTTGTTGCGGGGTGGTCGTGCGCCAAAGCTGCACGGGCGCCCGAAAAATCCGCGTTCGCTGCGAGAGAAAGCCTCGCTTGTTGTGCGGACGACGCAGTTGGTCTAACGGGCGACTGTCGCCCTAAACGGTGAAGGCGCGGAACCATGCAGATCTTCCCAAGGTCCCTGAACAAATTGCCCGCAATCGCCGCAGCCGCGGCAGCGCTGGGTCTCGGCGGAGTCGTGTTCGTCGTCACGTACTACTTCTCCCCGTGGAACACGCAGGTCGGCTATGCGCCGAAGCAGCCTGTGCCCTACAGCCATCGCCTCCACGCGGGTGAGCTGGGCATCGACTGCCGGTACTGCCACGCGAACGTGGAACGCGCCGGAGTGGCGCAAATCCCGCCGACGCAGACCTGCATGAACTGCCACAGCGAGCTCAAGCTCGACTCGGCGAAGCTCGCCCCGGTGCGTGAGAGCTGGTGCTCCACGGTTCCGGCGTCGGAGCGCTCCGAAAAGGCATGCCCCGGCGTGCCGAAGGAGAAGCTCGCGGCGGTCGGCGACGACAAGTCCGTCGAGTGGGTGAAGATCCATAAGCTCGCGGACCACGCGTACTTCGACCACTCGGCCCACGTCACGGCCGGTGTCGGCTGCGAGTCGTGCCACGGCCGCGTCGACCAAATGGAGGTCGTGCGTCAGGTGAAGCCGCTCAGCATGGGTTGGTGCCTCGAGTGCCACCGCAACCCGGAGCCGAGCCTCCGCCCCCTCGATAAGGTGACCACGATGGGTTACCAGGCCGATTCGTCCGGTGCGACGAAGAAGGCCCGCGAAGTCAATCCCCCCCAACACTGCTCCGGTTGCCACCGATGACCCGTCGCGCCCCCTACGAGCACGCCCCCGCCGCCTCCGAAACGCCGCAGTACTGGCGTAGCCTCGAAGAGCGTTCGCGCCTGGGCGATTCCGACTTCCTCGCATCCCGCGCTGCCGAGTTCCCCATGGGCGTCGGTGAACCGGAAGGTGGCTCGGGCCGCCTCGGTCGCCGTGGCTTCATGGGCTGGCTCGGTGCCGCCTTCGCGCTCGCGGGCGCGGAAGGTTGCCGCCGCCCGGTCGAGAAGATCCTCCCCTACGGCAAGCAGCCCACCACCGCGACCATCGGTCTCCCGCAGCATTTCGCTACGGTGAGCGTGCGCCGCGGCGAAGCGGTCGGCATCCTGGCCGAGAGCCACGAAGGTCGTCCGACCAAGCTCGAAGGCAACCCGGATCACCCGGCGAGCCTCGGCGCGTCCGACCTCCAGACGCAAGCGGAGATCCTCGGCCTCTACGACCCCGACCGCACGGGTTCGGTCACGCTCGCGGGCGAGAAGTCCTCGTGGGCCGAGTTCTTCAAGGCGGCCGCCGGCGTGAAGGGTGACCTCCACGTGCTCGCGGCCCCCACGGCTTCGCCCACGGTCGCGAAGCTCCGCGCCGCCTTCGGTGACCGCCTCCACCTTTGGTCGGCGGAAGGCGTCGGTCAAGTGCAGGCCGGCCAGAAGATCGCGTTCGGCAAGGCCCTTCAGCCGGTCTACGCGTACGAGAACGCCAAGGCGATCGTCTCGATCGACGCGGACTTCCTCCAGACGGAAGCCGGTAGCGTCGCGGCGACGAAAGGCTTCGCGAAGGCCCGTCGTCTTCGCTCCCCGACCGACACGATGGCGCGCCTTTGGGTCGCCGAACCGTCGCTCTCGCTCACCGGCTCGAACGCCGACGAGCGCCTCGCGGTCAAGCCGTCCGAGCTCCAGGGCGTCGCCCTCGGTCTCGCGAAGGAGCTCAAGGCCGCGGGTATCGACCTCGGCGCCGTCGGTGCGGTCGCAGAGAAGGCGAAGCTCAGCGAGTCCGCCCAGGCCTGGGTGAAGGGCGCCGCGCGCGACCTCCTCGCGAACAAGGGTGCCGGCGCGGTCGTCGCGGGTTCGTTCCACGCGCCGGAGCTCCACGCGCTCGTCGCGGCGATCAACGAAGCCCTCGGCAACGCGGGCAAGACCGTGCGCTACCATGAGCCGCTCGTCGCCCAAGAAGGCGCGACCGCGAGCCTCGAGACCCTCGTCGCGGCCATGGCCGGCGGCAAGGTGAAAGCGCTCCTCGTCGTGGGCAGCAACCCCGTCTACGACGCGCCGGCCGACCTCAAGTTCGCCGAAGCCCTCGCGAAGGTCGCGTTCACCGCGCACCTCGGCTTCCACGACGACGAGACCGCGGCGAAGTGCACGTGGCACCTCCCGGTCTCTCACGCGCTCGAGAGCTGGGCCGACGCGGCCTCGTTCGACGGTACGTACGCCGTGCAGCAGCCGCTCATCGCGCCGCTCCGCGACACGAAGAGCGAGCTCGAAGTGCTCGCTGGCCTCGCCGGTGACACGCGCGCGGCCATCGCGATCGTCCGCGAGACCTTCGCGGCACGCGTGGGCTCGAGCAGCGAAAAGAGCTGGCGCAAGGCGCTCCACGACGGCCTCGCGACCTCGCAGAGCACGTCGGTGAGCACGCCCGTCCAGAAAGACGGCGTCGCCGCGGCCCTCGAGAAGCTCCCGACCCCCGAGGCCGGCGAGAGCGAGGTCCACTTCGTCCTCGATTCGCGCATGGCCGACGGCCGCCACGCGAACAACCCGTGGCTCAAGGAGCTGCCCGATCCCTTGACGAAGATCGTCTGGGACAACGCCGCGCTCCTCGGTCCGAAGACCGCCGCAGACCGCGGCATCAAGAGCGGCGACATGCTTAAGATCACCGTCGGCGCGGCCTCCGTGGAGGTTGCGGCGTGGGTGCTCCCGGGCGTCGCTGAAGGCGTGTACACCCTCGCGCTCGGCTGGGGCCGCACGCGCGGCGGTCGCATGATCACGACGCTCCGTGAAGGCCTCGACCCGCTCCGCTACGCGGAGGTCGAGAGCGACGGCGGCTTCGACGTCTACCCGCTCCGCACGACCAAAGCCCTCGCGTACGCGGCGGCGAAGGTCGAGACGACCGGCGCGAAGTACGTCATCGCGCAGACGCAAGAACACCACGGCATGGACGGTCGCCCGATCGCCCGCGAGACCGTGCTTGCAGACTACAAGAAGCGCCCGAACTTCGCGGAGCAGATGGGCCCGCAGCCCAAGGCCGCGAACAAGCTCCCGCTGTGGCAAGAGCACGACTACTCGGGCCCCGTCCACAAGTGGGGCATGGCCATCGACCTCACGGCGTGCACCGGTTGCAACGCGTGCGTCGTCGCCTGCCAAGCCGAGAACAACATCGGCGTCGTCGGCAAGCGCCTCGTGAAGAACAACCGCGAGCTTCACTGGCTCCGCATCGATCGCTACTTCCTCGACACCCCCGAGAACGAAGCGAAGACCGCGGGCGACCCGACGAAGCCCGACCCGATGCCGTCGAACCCGCGCGTCGCCTTCCACCCGATCGCCTGCCAGCAGTGCGAAGAGGCCCCCTGCGAGAACGTGTGCCCGGTCAACGCGACGGCGCACGGTCCCGAAGGCCTCAACGACATGGCCTACAACCGTTGCATCGGCACGCGCTACTGCGCGAACAACTGCCCGTACAAGGTCCGCCGCTTCAACTACATGGACTACAAGTCCGAGTTCTGGGGCGACCCGGAGAAGAACATCCCGCGCCACGACCCGCTCGCGCGCCCGGTGGACTTCCCCGCCACGGTTCAGATGCAGTTCAACCCGG
>CAIOHM010000366.1 GCA_903858055.1 uncultured delta proteobacterium | reverse complement strand
GCGTGCCCCTCGAGGGTCTCGCGCCAGTGGATCGCCGGGGCGGTCAACGGGGGTCCTCGGGCTTCGACACCTTCGCGGGGGTGCCTTCATGAAGAGCTCGCACGATGCGCGGCACGTCGGCGACCGAGACCCCCTCGAGGATCACGTGCTCCGGCTCGAGGAGCACCGCCGCGCCACTTTCGCAGGCGTCCAGGCAGGTGGCGCCGCACGCGCGAAAACGGTCTGCGGCCTTCGTGCGCAGGAGCTCGGCCTTCAGCTCCTTCAAGAGCTCCTCCGAT
Source organism: uncultured delta proteobacterium (assembly GCA_903858055.1). Lineage (GTDB taxonomy): Bacteria > Myxococcota_A > Polyangia > Polyangiales > Polyangiaceae > CAIQDA01. The sequence continues at coordinate 11,364 of CAIOHM010000366.1, read as the reverse complement.
CCGCGTGCGGCGCAGGAGCCTTTCGGGTGGTCGTCGGGGCGGCGGTTCGTGCAGACGAAGAGGTAGCGTTCGCGCGAAGGCATGCGGCGGACGCTCGCGCACCCGCGGCGGCGGGTCAAGTCGTGCGGCGGTTGCATCTCGCCGAGCTTCGGACGAAGGTAGGCCCCATGCGCGCGCTCGCCCTCGTCACCCTCGCCGCCATGACCGCGGCCTGTGCAGCCCCCAAGACCCCTGCGAGCGAGAGCGCTCCCGCGGCCGCGGCGCATGCGGGCTGTGAGAGCACCTCCGTCGATGCGCCCGTGGGCCCTTCGGCGACGGTCGCGCCCATTGCCGCAACGGCGACGGCGAGCGCCGCCGAGAGCACGCTTCCGCCACCTGCCCTCGTGGTGGGTGAGGCGAGCGCAAACCCCGCGGTCGCTCCGACGGTCGCGATCCTCGCGCCGGCCCGCGGCGCCCACGTCGAGGCCGACGCCAAGGTGACGCTCGATGTGCGCGGATGGCCCACCGCGGAGGGTGCGGCGCACGTGCATCTCATCCTCGACAACCAGCCGTACAAGCCCATCTACGACACGGGGGCGCCGGTTCCGCTGCGCGACCTCAATGGCGGGAAAGAGCTCGCCGCGGGCCCCCACGTGCTCGTAGCGTTCGCGAGCCGCGCGAACCACGAGTCCGTCAAGATGCCTTCGGCGCTCGCCGTGACCTCGTTCGTCGTAGGCAGCGAGCCCGCCTCCTTCGCAGCACCGAGCTCCTTCCTCGTCTACAGCCGACCGAAGGGCACGTACGTCGGGCCTCAGGCGAACCATGTCCTCGTCGATTTCCAGCTGGTCGGCACGACGCTCACCGAGGGAAAGCAGGCGGTCGCCCTCGAGGTGCGCAGCGACACACTCCGCGAACCGCTCCGCGCACGCACCGCGCGCTTCGGGGCGCCCTTCTACCTCGAGAACCTTCGCTCGGGCTCCTACACGCTCGAACTCTCGCTCCTCGACGGCGCGGGCAACGTCGTCGACGGCCCGTGGAACAAAACCACGCGCACGATCGTGATCGATCGCAACAAGAAGCCGTGACCCTCACCGTTACGAGCCTCGTTCTCGCGGCCCTCGCGCTTTGCTTTGCGACCCTCGCTCCGCGCGGGCGCCTCCTCGCCGGCGCGGCGCTGCTCTTTTCGGTCTCCCTCGCGCTGCCGGTTCATGCGCCAACGCTGCTCGCCGGCGCCGCGCTCGTTGCCGCGGAGACCGCTGGGATCACCGAGGCCTTCGCGCTCCTTGCGGCTTCCTTTGCAGGCCTCGCCACGATCGCTGCACCCGCAGCGCTCCCCACCGCCGCGGGCTTGGTCGCGATCGCATCCGTCGGAGCGATGGGTCGTCGCGCGCTGCGTTCGCGCCCTTCGGCCGACCGCGCGTTCGACCTCGCGGCTCGTGCGGCCGTCGCCATCGCCGTCGCGAGCGAGTGCGTTCCGGGTCACCGGCTCGTCCCTCTCACGCGCGTGTCGGCACTCACGATCGCGGCGTCTTTGGCCTTCGTGGCCACGGTCTCGCGTACACGCCGCGGCGCATGGCTCGCGGCGAAGCGCCATCGCGCCTCCGTCGTGCGCCAAGCCCGAAGGGAACTCGCGCTCGAGACAAGCTCGAAAACCGTCGCGAGCGATCGCGCAGGAACACCTCCGGCGGCGCTGCACGATGACCTCGCGGTCGCCCTGCGCCGCATCGTGCACGAGCTTCGCCAGCCCGTTGGCGCAGCCTCGAACGCGCTCGCGACGGGAACGCTCTCCAGTACGGATCCCGCCACGGCGCAGGCCCTCCGTGATCTCGCAGCGTCCGAGCTCCACAGTGCGCTCGCGAGCCTCGAGCACCTCGCGCGCTTCGCCCGTATGACCGCGGGCGAACCCCTCGAGCTGCCGGCGGTCGACGCCGTGGAGATCGCCTTGGGACCACACACGAGCCGCGTCGCGCTCGATCGCTCGTTTTCCGGTTCGATCGCCGTGGACCCAGCCCCCCTCGGCTACGCGCTCGATGCGCTCGTGCAGAATGCACACGAGGCCTCGCCCGCAAGCAGCATCCTCGTCTCGCTCCGCGCCGCCAGCGACCCAAGCTTCGTCGTCGTCACGGTCAGCGACGACGGACCCGCGCCCGAAGAGCGGGCGATGGCGGACGCGGCCCTCCCCTTCTTCACGACGCGCGCCGGTCACCTCGGCCTCGGCGCTTCGATGGCGGCTCGTTACGCGACGAGCACGGGGGGACGCTTCACGCTGCGTCGCGAAGGCGACCGCACGCTCGCCGAGCTCCACCTGCCGCGCAAACGAACTTCCTGACGATCCAAGCTCCTGCACGATCCATGACCCGCGACGACATCCTTCGCCTCGACCGTGCCCACGCGTGGCACCCGTACACCGCGATGGGCCGCTGGCAGACGCGCGACGACATCCTCGTCGTCCGTGAAGCCGAGGGATCGTGGATCGTCGATGAAGACGGCAAGCGCTACCTCGACGCGAACTCGTCGTGGTGGACGCTCACGCTCGGCCACCGCCACCCGCGCATCGTGCGAGCCGCGCAGCAAGCGCTCGAGCGCCTCGATCACGTCGCCTTCGCCGGCATCACCCACGAGCCCGGCGCAGCCCTCGCGCGGGAGCTCCTCGAGCGTGCCCCTGGTTTTTCGCGCGTCTTCTACGTCGACAACGGCTCGACGGCGATCGAGCTCGCGATCAAGCTCGCGATCGAATTTCATCAGCGCGTCGGCGCGGAGCAACGCACCGAGTTCGTCACGTTCGCGGGCGCGTTCCACGGGGACAGCGCGGGGGCGACGAGCCTCGGCGGCGTCGAGAGCTTCATCGCGGCCTACGCCTCGATCACCTTTCCGTGCCATCGCTTGCCGGCGCCAAGTTCCGAAGACGAGGCCCTCGCCGCACTCGAAGCGCTGATCGCCGAGCGAGGAGACCGCCTGGCCGCCGTCTTCCTCGAGCCCATGCTCCAAGGGGCTGCCGGCATGAAGATGCAGTCTGCATCTTTCTTGAAGAAACTTCGCGAGCGGGTCGCTGCCGCCGGAGCGCTCTTCATCGCCGACGAGGTGTTCGCGGGCTACGGGCGCACCGGTCGCTTCTGGGCCACCGACCACGCCGGCGTCACGCCTGACATCCTGTGCACCGGCAAAGCGTTCGCGCAGTTCCTCCCCATGGGCGCGGTCCTCGCGACGGCCCGCCTCTTCGAGCCCTTCGCAGGGCCCGAAGCCGCCGCGCTGCCCTACGGCCACACGTTCAACGGCAACCCGTTCGGTGCGACGATCGCGCGCGAGGTGCTCGCCATCTACCGCGACGAGGGCATCGTCGAGCGTGTCGCGCGCGACGCCCCCTCCTTTGCGGCTTGCGCCGCGTCGCTCGAGCGCATCCCCGGCGTGCTCCGCGCGCGGAGCCTCGGCTTCGTGCTCGCGGCGGATCTCGAAGACCCCTCGGGCGTCGAGGGCTACGGCGGCACCGTGGGCTGGCGCGTCTACGCAGAGGCGCTTTCGCGCGGGCTCTACCTGCGCCCCCTCGGGAGCACCGTGTACGCCTGCCCACCGCTCAACACCGCGAGCGAGGATCTCGATCGACTCTTCGAAGGCCTCGAGGCGAGCGTTCGCGCCGCCCTCGCTGCGCGATGAACCCGAAGCGACGGCTCGTCAGCGCACGACGACGGAGCTCTTGTACATCGCCATGCCGCACTGAAACGTGAGCGTGCGCGCTTCGTCGGCCGGGATCTCGACGGTGACGGGCACCTTGAGCGGCAGCGGCTTCTTCATCTCGAGCTCGGGGAAGACCACGTCGAGCGCGCACGTGTCGTCGGTCTCGCGCGTGAACGTCAGGGCCACCTTCGAGCCTGGGGCGCCTTTGGCGACCTCGAGGTGTGCGGGCACGAAGCCGTGATCGGTGGCCGTCACGCACGTCGGGCACGCGCCGGCTTTCGCGGGCTCAGGTGCTTTTTTGCAGCCCGACGCCGCAAGCGAGGCAACGAGGGTCGTGAACGCGAGTGCGAGACGGTGAGCGCGCATGGCAGGGCTCCTACCCGGCGATCTCCTGCGCGGCCAGCGCGAAGGCGCCAAATGGGCGAGACCGCAGGGGTCGTCCCTTGCAACCGCACGCCCCAGCTTGGATGATTCGTCGCACGGAGGGGTCCATGCCCACGCGCGTTCACTACGAAAGCAAGAGCGGTCGTTCGGTCCAGGGTGAGCTCGCCATGCCCGCGGCGCCGGCCAGGTGCCCGGCCCTGATCCTCGTGCAGGAGTGGTGGGGCCTCAACGACAACATCCGCGCGTACGCCGAGCGCTACGCCGCGGAGGGTTTCCTCACGCTCGCCGTCGACTTGTACGACGGCGCCGTCACGACCGATCGTGAGGAGGCATCGCACCGCATGAGCGGCCTCGACTGGCCGGCTGCGCTCGATCACATCGCCGGGGCGATCGCGTTCCTCGCGGGCCACGAGCGCTCGACGGGCACCGTGGGGATCACGGGCTTCTGCATGGGCGGCGCCCTCACCATCGCCGCGGCCGCGTCGCTCGAGGGTCTAGCGGCTGCCGTGCCGTTTTACGGTGTGCCCGCCACCTTCGACGCCCATCGCGTGAAGGCGCCTGTGCTTGCCCATGTCGCGAGCCGAGACACGTGGGCGACCCCCGCCGCCATGGGCTCCGCCGCCGAAGCCATCCGCGCAGCAGGGGGCCGTGCCGAGCTCGCGTTCTACGAGGCGGACCACGCGTTCATGAACATGGCCCGGCCCGAGGTGTACGACGCCGCGTGCGCGACCCAGGCTTGGAACCGCACCGTCGCCTTCTTGCGCGCCGAGCTCGCGTAGCCCGGAACCTCCCGCGTTCGAGAAACCGTTCGGTTTCGCATGGCCTTTTGCAGACGAAACGCACTCCGTTCGCTTCCCCACTTCCGAGCGACACCGGTGCTGATAGTCTCGCCGCTGTGCGCGAAGTAGGCTCCACCATCGACCGACGATACGTGCTGCGCCGCGAGGTCGGCCGTGGCGGCGTGTGCGTCGTGTACGAGGCCGAGCATGCGCTCACGGGACGCGCGGTCGCGGTCAAGATCCTCTTGCCGGAAATGGCCGGCAACGAGGAGGCGCGCGAGCGCATCTTGAGTGAAGCGCGCTCGCTCGGTGCCGTGAAGCACCCGTGCATCGTGGACGTGCTCGACGCCGGGGTCACCGACGAGGACGAGCCCTACCTCGTGATGGAAATGCTCCGCGGACGCTCGCTCGAGGGACTGCTCGTGGCGCGACGCCGTCTCAGCGTGGCCGACACGGTCTTCGTCACGCGGTACGTGGCTACCGCGCTCGCAGCGGTGCACGCAGCGGGCTCGATCCACCGCGACGTGAAGCCTGGCAACGTCTTCGTCGTCCGCGATCGCTCGCAGAACATCCGCGTGAAGCTCGTGGACTTCGGCTTGGTGCGCACGTCGAAGCCCACGCCGCACACGCCGCGGCTCACCGGCGCGCAGTCGCTCGTGGGCACGCCCGAGTACATGGCGTTCGAGCAACTCATGCTCCGCGACGACGTGGGTCCGCGCGCGGACATCTACGCGCTCGGCGTGACAATCTTCGAATGCCTCACGGGCCAAGTGCCCTTCCCAGGCTCGTTCCAAGAGGTGCTCGTGCAGCTCGCAACGAGGCCCGCGCCTTCGATCGCCGACTTCCGCGACGACGTACCGCAACCGCTCGTGGACATCGTGGCGAAGGCCATGCACCGCGACCCCGAAGCACGCTTCGCCACCGCGACCGAGCTCGCCGAGGCCCTCGCGCGATGCATCCCCGAGCGAGGCTTCACGAACCTCCTCGATCACGTGGCGGTGCCCGTCGCAGCGCCGCCACGCACGGGAGCTCCGCCGCCCCTCCCCTCGGGTCACCGTGAGCGCGCAGCCCGCGCCCCGTACCAAACCACCGTGCGGATGAAGAGCGACACGGGCGTGGTCCTCGAGGGGCGAAGCGAGGACATCTCCGAAGGCGGCATCTTCGTCATCGCCGGTTCGAGCGTCGAGAAGGGGGCGCGCATCGACGTGCGTTTCGCTCTCCCCGTCACCGGCGCGCTCATGTCGTTCCCCGCTCAGGTGCGCTGGGTGGTCGAGCGTGCGCCTCACAAGGTCGCCTTGGGCCTCGCGTTCCTCGCCATCGACGACGGCAGCCATCGGCTCATTCGCGAATACGTATCGGCTGTCCTCTGAGGGTGTGACCTCAAGTACGTCGCGAGCGCGGCGCGGCTCGGGAGGACGACGCAGGAAGACTCTTTGTACTTCGAGGACGACGACCGAAGCCTCGCGGTGCGGAGCAGCACTTTCGGTCACACTTTGAGTCGAAAAACGCCGCATGGAGCGTTGGAGCCAAGGTGCTTTCCGGGCTAAGGACCCGAGGCGGATGTTCGTCTTCGGTCACCTCGGTATCGGCAGCGGCCTCGTGCTCCTCGTGAAGCGCGAGCTCCCGATGGGGGGCATCTTCGCGGGCACGCTCGCGCCCGACCTCCTCGACAAGCCCATCTTCTATGGCCTCGTGCGCACGCACCTGCTGCCGGACTCCGCCTGCGCGTGGCTCCCGGGGACGCGCACGATCGGCCACACGTTGCTTGCCGCGGCCCTCGTCGCCCTTTTGGCTTCCTTCGCACGCCATCGCCGTCGCGCCTGGCTCCTCGGCGCGGCCCTCGGCATGGCGTCGCACGATCTGCTCGACATCGCATCGGACGCCGCCGCCGCGCTACATGGGGGCGTCGCGTTCGCGACGGGGACCTCGGGGGCGTGGCGCGCCGCTTTCTTTCCGCTCGCCGGCACTCCCTTTTCCGCGAGCCTCAACGTCGACCTCCTGAACCACTTCTTGGCATCGCTCCGCGTGCACCTCGTGTCGGAGCTGCTCGGCGCGGCGCTGCTCGGCATCGCCGTCGTCCTCTCGCGGCGTCACGCTTCGCTCGGGAACGGAGCGTCGCGGGGATGAAGCACCTCGTGCGCGACGAGCGCCTCTTCGCACGAACGCTCGTGTTCGTCACGGCGGCTGGTCTTGCCTTTGCCGGCGCGTCGTCGATCGATCTCGCCAGCGACGTTCCACTTGCAATCTGCAAGCAACTCAATGAGGCGAGCGGGGCCGCTTGCGCCGACGAGAGCGCCGTCCAGACCATCGACGACTCTCCGCGGGTGCTCGGTTCCGCCCGTGCCGTCGTACGCGCCACACCGAGCGGCGACGACCACGCCGACCTCTTTCTCGTGGAAGAGTGGATGATCGGCGGCCGGGCCGCGGGGCTCCGAGCCTTGCACGCGATCACGCGCACGAGCGCCGTCGACGAGCAAATGCCAACGCGCGCGGGCACGAGGCTTGCCTTCCTCGGGAGCTCCGGCTCGCTCTACGAGGGCGTGACGGTCGTCGATCTCGCCGGCGCGCCGCCCGAAGACACGGAAGACCTCTCGCTCCTCGAGCGCGTGCAAGTCGCCGTGGGCCGTTGGCAAGAGACGGGTTCGCTGCGCGGCTGGTCGCGGAGCCACCGCAACTTCGATCGTCCCATCGAGCACGCTGCGCTCCGGTGGAACGAAAACGGAACGCTCGCCTGCGATCTCGATCGCGAACCCGTCCTCCTCGCGACGACCGCACCCGGCGAATCCGCCCTCGCGGCCATCGCGCCGCTCGAGCTCGAGGAAGTGGCGCGGCCTGCGGGGCTCGTGCCGTGGCTCGTCGATCGACTCCGCGCCACGCAGTGGTTCGGCGACGTGAAGATGCAATGGCTCAAGGGCGCGGTCTTCGGCGGCCTCGACAGCCTGCGCAACGTGACCTCGCGCTTCGAGCGCCAGAGCACCGTTGCCGACGCGCAGGAAGATCTCGGCTTGCCGAGCGAAGCGCAGGTGAACGTGAGCGCGCCGCACGTCGCCGGCTGGCCGCCTCCCGCGATGACCCCCGTGTTCGACAGCGCGCTCCCAGGCGAAGGCCACTGGATCGCCCTCGACGCCGACGCGTTCGTGCGCACGAATCCAGGGCTCCCCGCGGCGTTCGTGACGACGTGGATCCGCGCAGACAAAGAGCGCGAGCAGAACCGCATCTTCGTGACGGCATGGGATCCGCGCCAGGTCGCGCTCCACATGGAGGCGGGCACCGCCGAACCCGTCAGCGCGACCGGAGCCGCGGGACCCGGGATGATCCCGCGGGACCCGAAGGTGATGGGGCGCCTCGTGGCCGGCTTCAACGGCGGCTTTCAGGCCATTCACGGCGAGTTCGGCATGCAGGCGCAAGAGGTGCTCTACCTCCCGCCGAAGCCCTATGCCGCGACGGTCTTCGAGCTCGACGACGGCAGCACCGCCTTCGGTACCTGGCCCGCGCAGCCCGAGATTCCCGCCGAGGTGAAGAGCTTTCGCCAGAACATGACGGCGATCGTCGAAAACGGCGTCTTCAACCCGTGGAAGCGCACCTGGTGGGGCGGCACGCCGCCGGGCTGGGCCGACAACCTGCACACGACACGCAGTGCCCTCTGCCTCACGAGCGAAGGCAACGTGGCCTACTTCTGGGGGCACCAGGCGACGCCCACGTCGATCGCGACGGCCATGACGAGCGCGAAGTGCGACTACGGCATGCACCTCGACATGAACCCGGGCCTCGCCGGCTTCGAGTTCTACAACGTGCGACCGGAGCGCGAGTTCGCGCCGCTCGGACGCTCCCTCGTGAAGGAGTGGGAGCACGAGGGCGCGTTCAAGGACCTGCCCGGCTGGCGTTACCGCGCACGCCGCATGATCCGCAGCATGCAGCACATGAACTTCCCGCTGTACGTCCAGCGCTACGGACGCGACTTCTTCTACCTCACGCTGCGCTCGGTGCTTCCAGGCCCCACGATTCCGGCAAGCCTCGCTGGCGCGGCTCCCGAGCAAGCGAAGTGGGCGACGCCGCTCGCCGAGCAGCAGCCCTTCCCTTACGCGGTGGTCCGCGCGGCCATCCAAGACCCGAGCGGCGGCACGCTCGAGGTGCACCGCATCGACCCGAGCGCCCTCGAGCCGCAAGCGACGCCAACGACCGCGACGCTCCTCACGTTTTCGCGCGCAGCAACCGCGAACCGCGGAGCGGCCAATCTGGTGCTGCTCCCGGAAAAGCGCGCGCAGATCGTCGATCGCGACACGGGCGGCGGGGAGTCGCTCCTCGTCACGGGCCAGCGCGGTGTCGTGCCCCCTTCCGCGGACAGCATCGCGTTCGGTCTCGTTCGCGACGACGGCCACGTGATCGTCGTCGACCCCACGAAGTCGCTCCTCGCGCCCGGCGCGATCGGCAACTGGGTCCGCGATCTCGGCAACGCGCTCGGCGTGGACGCGTGGCTCTGGTCGGTCCCGACGACCAAGTTTCGGCTCGGCGTGGTGCGCAGCGAAGGCGCCCACGCGGTCTCGTTCCGCTACGGCACGCCCCCTTCGGCCAAGCGCTTCTTCCCCCAAACGCCGATCGTGGCGCCTCAAGTGTGGCAGCCGCTCCAGGCGCAGCGCGTGCGTTACTTCCGCCCCAAGGCCCCGCCCCCCAAGGCGCGCCCCGCAAGCGGAAGCGGCACGCCGAGCGCCGCGCCCGCCCCCGAATCGCCCGTAGATACACCGTAATTCTTCCGCAAAGGCGGAATCGGATCCCGCCGCGGCACCGCACCTCGCATCGTTTCCCCCGGGGCTCGCGGAGGCGGTACATTCTCACCGTGGCCCTCCCGTTCCGCACGAAGACCTTCGGTCGCTTCGAGCTCCAGGCTCGCGTCGGGAGCGGCGGCATGGCCGAAGTGTTCAAGGCGCTCGACGGGCGTAGCGGGGAGATCGTGGCGCTCAAGCGCATGCTCCCGAGCTTCGACGACGAAGACGACTCGCACGATCTCACGCCGCTCTTTCAAGCCGAGGCGCGCATCGGCGCGACGCTGCGCCACCCTCACATCGCGCAGCTGCTCGACTTCGGTCGCGTCGGCGAGTTCTTCTACATCACGTTCGAGTTCATCGATGGCCGGGACCTCGCGGGTATCCAAGCGAAGTTGGCGTCGCGGGGCGAGCGCATGCCCGTCGATCTTGCGTGCGGTCTCGTGCTCGCGATCGCCGACGCGCTCAGCTACGCGCACGAGCGCCGCGATGCGGAGGGCAACGCACGCCCGGTCGTGCACCGCGACGTGAGCCCACAGAACATCCTCGTCGGTCACGACGGCCGCGTGACGCTCATCGACTTCGGCGTCGCGAAGGACGTCGAAGGGGGCTCCGGCCGCACGCAGGTCGGTAACGTGCGCGGCAAGTTCGGCTACCTGGCGCCCGAGCAGGTCGACGGCGGCGCGGTCGACGGACGAACCGACACGTTCGCGTTGGCCGTCGTGTTGTGGGAGCTCTTGGCGGGCGCGCGACTCTTCCACGCGGACAACGAGTTCCTGGCGGTCCAGAAGCTCAAGAACCACACGCCCGAGGCGCTCGCGTCGCTCCGCCCCGAGGTGACGGCCGCGCTCTCGGAGGTCGTCGCGCGCGCCCTCGAGAAGTCCCCCGAGCACCGTCCGGCGTCGATGGCGTCATTTCGCGATGCGCTCCGGAACGCGAGTGGTGTAGCGACCGGAGACGGGTCGGAGCACGCGATGGCCTCGCTCATGGAGCGCCTCTTCCGCGACTCCCAGTCGCGGGTACCGGCTCCACCGAGCAGCAAAGCGGTATCGGATTCCAAGGTTGTCGAGGAGAAGCGAGCGATGTCGGGTGACGAGAAGCAGGGCGGAAAGCAAGATGGCGAAGTCGACGTCTTCGAGGCGCTGAGCCAGAAGCGGCGTTCGCTGCCCCCGCCCGCGCCCTCCGGCGCGAACCTCAAGGGAACGATGCTCGGCGTGCCGAACCCGCTCGCGAGCATGCCTGTGCCGCCGCCCGCCCCGAGCCCCATCGCCCAGGCCCCAGAGCCCGCTCCAGCACCGCCCGCAGCTCCCGTCGCTGTCGCGGCCCCGGCCGTCGAGTGGGAAGAGGAAGAAGACGAGGCCACGCACGTCTTCGACAAGAGCACGGGCGACGCCGCGAGCCTCATGGCCGTCGCGTTTCAGCAGCAAACAGCCTCGAAAAAGGAGAGCGATTCGACCTCCGGTGAGGCACCGGCTCCTGCGCCTGCCAAGACGCTCTTCGGCGTGTCCGCGCCCATCGTCGTTCCCCCGGCCGCGCCGGCCCCCGTCGCAGCGCCCGCTCCCGTAGCTCCGGCACCTGCGGAAGTGGCGGCACCGAACAGCTACGCGCTCATTCAGTCGGCGAGCGTCCCCGTCAGCGCGCCGAACCCCCTGCTGCAGACCTCGGCTTCGGCCTCGGTGCCTCCGCCTCCGAGCTACGCGCAGCCGGCCGCCACCGCGAGCTTCGCGCCTCCGCCCGCAGCGCCCGCGGCGACGAACTGGGGCGTGATCGGCGGCCTCGCGGCCGTCGTC
>CAIOHM010000365.1 GCA_903858055.1 uncultured delta proteobacterium | reverse complement strand
GGCGTCCGACTCGCTGAGCGACTCGAGCCGCAGCAGGAGCGCCTCGTGGAAGCGCGCTGCCTCGAGGTAGCGCTTCGTCGAGAGCGCCACGCGCCCGAGCACGAACAGCGCGTCGGTCGCGGTCGGGTCGAGGTCGTACGCGCGTTTGGCGGCAGCCTCGCCGCCCTCCGCGTCGTGCAGCTGCTCGACGTAGAGCCGTGCGAGCTCACCGTGGAGCTTGGCGCGCGCACTCGCGCCGTCCGTGTGACCGATCGCGTGCTCGAGCAACGCGACGACCGAGGCGAAGTCGCCGCGGCGCACGTGAAGCTCACGCAACAGAGACGCGGCTTGCGCGTGGGTGGGGGCCGCGTCGAGCGCATGCTTGAGACGCTCGATGGCACCGTCGAAGTCGCCGCGCGACTCGAGCACGCGGGCCGCGCGAATCCACTGCTCGGCGCGCGCTTCGGGCGTCGTCGCACGGGCCGCGAGGCTCTCGATCGCGGCGAGCGCAGCGGAGGCGTCTCCGGCACGCTCGCGAAGACGCGCGAGCGCCTCGAGGGCCTCCGCGTGGCCTGGAGCCCGCTCGAGAACGGCCTCGTACGCGGCGACGGCCTGCTGCGGCGACCCGATGTTCTCGGCGAGGACGCGCGCACGCTGGAGCAGGAGCTCCACGCGTCGCGTCTCGTCACCGCTCACTTGCGCGTGACGGTCGAGCGTGCGGACGAGCGCGTCCCAGCGGCCCAGCACGCGGCAATGACGCGCGAGATTCGTGAGGGCGACGTCGTTACCCGGGTCGATCGAAAGCACCGCTTCGAGCGCGTCGGAGGCCTTCTCGTGATCGACGAACTCTTCGTCCCAGAGCGTCGCCTTGCGGAGGAGCACTTGGACCTTCTGGCGCGGCGTCGCGGACAGGTCTTCCTGGCGCGAGAGGACCTCGAGCAGCTCGCGCGAGCGTCCCGTGCGCGTGAAGATTCGGTCGAGGCCGCGCAGCGCTTCGAGCGATCGCGGGTCAACGGCGAGCGCCATCTCGAAGTGCTGGATCGCGCCGTCGACGTCACCGAGCTGCTCGGCCACGAGGTTCGCAAGACGGAGCACGGCCGACACCTTCGCGGCGCCCGTGAGCGCCTCGACACGTCGCTCGTAGAGACGACGAAGGCCTTGCACGTCGCCCTCGGCCTCGAGGAGCTTCGCAAATGCGTCGCACGCGCGCTCGTGCCCCGGATCTTCTTCGACCACTTGGCGGAGAAGCGACGCCGCACGTGCGGTGTCGTTGAGCTTCGAGGCGGCGAGGTCCGCGGCGCGCACGCGGAAGTCGCGCGCACGGCCCGCGACGATCGCGGCATCGGCTCGGGCGAGCAGCGTGGCGACGAGCTCCGGCCACTGCTGCGCGGCCTCGTAGATGCTCGCCATGAGCTCCTGAGCCGCGTCGTTCGCGGGGTCCGACGACACGATCTTTTGCAAGCAAACGAGCGCGTGGTCCGCGCGGCCAAGCCGACCTTCGTACCAGCGAGCCATCTGCAAGAGGAGGCGTGACCTCGCCGCGGGGGTCAGCGCGGCCGCGAGCGCGCTCTCTTCGAGGCTCGAGAGCGCTTCCTGCCAGAGCTTGGTGTCGGTGCCCGCAACCTGCTCGATCTCGAGGGCCACGTCGGCGTTGTTGGGATCCTCGCCGAGCGCCGTCGCGAACGCCACGAGCGCTTGCTCGCGGTCGTCGAGCTCGCCGGCGTAGAGGCGACCGACCTCCGCGAACGCGCGAGACTTCTCTGCACCGCTCGTGCGCTCGCTGCGCTCCAGCAACATCTCGACGATTTCATCGTAACGCTTCGCGCGGCGGCGCGCGTCGATGCGGGCGTTCTCGGCGACCTCGTCCGAGGGATCGAGTTCGGCGATCGCGTCGAGCGCCGTGATCGCGCGCGCGACGTCGCCCATGACGGTGTCCGCGATGCGCGCCACGCGGAAGAGGAGCGCCTTCTTCGCGTCGACGTCCGCGCTCTTCTCCGCGGCGGCCGCGAGCGCCTCCGCGATGCGCGAAGGCTCGATGTTCGCCTCCGCTGCGCGCTCGAGCTCACGAGAGGCCGCGCCCTCGCCCTCGCTCGCGAGCGTTGCGAGAAACGCCTCGACCTCGTCTGCGCCGATCGCCTTGTCTTTCGACGCGCTCGCGCTCGAGAGGCTCTCGACAGCGTCGCGCAGCGCCTTCAACGATGCGGGACGGGCGCTGGCTTCCGCCGCGAGAGCGTGCGCGAGGACGTCGTCGAGCGCGTCACCGACCCAGCCCTTTGGCGCCGCGAGGGCCGCACGTCCGCCTTCCGTCGGGCTCTTGCCGGTCAGCAGCGCGTAGAGCACGGACGCTACGCCGTACACGTCGGTCGCCGGCGTCGCCGACTCCCCGCGTGCTACCTCCGGTGCGAGAAAGCGGGACCCCGCGCCGAACACGCGGGCGCTTCCGAGGCGCGCGAGCCCAACGGCCTCCACGCGGACGGCCACGGCGCCCTCCGCCCCGCGCCCCAAGAGCACGGTCTCGGGGACGATCGCGCCGTGCACGAGGCCGGCGTCGTGAAGCTCTTGCACGCCGTCGAGGAGCCCCGCGACGACATTCTTCACCTCGTTGAAGTGCGAAGGACCCGTGCGCGCGACGCGAGCCGCGACGCTGCCGCCCTCCACCTGCGCCGTGGCCACGAGCACGAGGCCGTCGGTCTCTTCGATGACGAGCGTCGCGAGCAGCCCGCGCTGCTTGGCGAAGCGAAGCGCCGCAAGCCACGCGTCGAGCGAAGCGCTCACCGCGGGATCGGCTCGGTGCGCGATGCGCACGGTGACGGCTGCGCCGGCGAGCACACCTTCGTGGGTCGACACGCCGCCTTCGCACGCGAGTTCGCGCCCCACGCGAAGCTCCCCGTAGGAGCGACCCTCGCAGGCCGTGCGGAACCCGGCGCCCGCGCTCAAGTTCACCTCGGGCTTCACGAGGCGCATGGCCTCGAGGAGACCCGACACGGAGCGTGCCGCAATCGCGCCGTCGACGAGCGCGCCTGCGACCGACGCCTTCGTCGCCGTCGCCGTGTTCAGGTCTTCGCGACCAAGGAGGTCGCGGCCGAGGGCGCTGAGCTCCTCGAGGGTGAAGAGGCGCTCGAGTTCACTGCGAAGTTGGTCGACGGTGTTCATGCGTTGGATTCCTTGCGCGGCGCGCGTGCGGACGCGAACGATACCGCGGTTTCAGCGTGCGTGGAACGAGCGCGATGCGCGCAAATGCACGAACGCCCGGCCTCCGGGGAGAGGCGCAGGCGCTCGGTCGTCGACGCGCGAACCGGACGTTCGCGAGGGTCAGTGGTGGTGGTCGCGGTCGATGCCCGGGAAGGAAGGGTCACCCGGCTCGTGGCGGCGCGCGGTGCTGTCCTTCTGCCCGTCGTTTGCGGTGAACGACAGCAGCATGTCCTTCGAATAGATGAACTGCTCGCGGCTGTCGTAGGGAACCGCGTGCATGCCGGTGTCCATGCGGATCGCGTCGCATGGGCAGGCTTCGACGCAGTAGCCGCAGAAGATGCAGCGCAGCTCGTCGATGACGAACTTGACCGGGTACTTCTCGTAACCGCGCCGCGTGTCGCCCTCGGGGTACTCGCCCGCTTCGATGTGGATGCACTGCGCCGGGCACGCCGTGCTGCAGCACATGCACGCCACGCAACGAACGGCTCCGTCGGCGCGCTGCGTGAGGCGGTGCACACCGCGGAAGCGCTCCGGGTAGATGCGCCGCTGCTCGGGGTACGAGATGGTGGTGATGCCGTCGTCGAAGCGGTTGACCACCGGATCGGGGCGCTCACCGCGGAGCATGTCGCGCCAGTTCATGAAGAAGTGCTTCATGGAGACGCCGATGCCCTTCACGATCTCGGGCAGGTAAGTCTGCGTCGCAAAGGTCTTTTCGCCCTTCGAGACCGGGACCGCGTTGACGGCGGACGACTTCTTCGGAAACGGATTGCCTTGAACTTGCATGTCGACTCCGAGCGGTCAGGCCTGCATGGGCGAGATCGGCGACTTGCCGATGCGCGCGGTGATTTCCGCGGACTCACCGACGATGCGGCCGTCCTTGGGACGCGAGCGGAGGAGCCCGGTGACGGCCGCGAAGAGGCCGTACGTGACGACGACCGCGACGAACGCCATCGTGAGATCGCCGAGGAGCTGGAACGCCGAGGCGACCGCCGGAGGCGCCATGTCGATGAGCAGCCAGACCACGCCGGTGACGAAGATGTTCGCCAACGAGACGGGCAGGAGCATCTTCCAGCAGAGTCGCATGAGCTGGTC
>CAIOHM010000364.1 GCA_903858055.1 uncultured delta proteobacterium | reverse complement strand
GTCCCCGACGTGTACTGGATGTTGATCGGCTCGTCCGGAGAGAGCGTCGCCTCGACCTCTTCGAGCTCCGCCTCGGTCACGGCCTCGCCCGAGGCGAGGAGCGCCTGCCAGTCGTGGTCGCGGCCTTCGCGGAGCGTGACCGGGCAACGCTCGGCCGAGTCGATGCGCCGCAGGCAGACCACGTGCGCGAGATCAGGGCAGCTCTCGGCGGCCTTGTCGGCCATGGCCTTGAGAGGCACGACGCTCCCGCGCCGCCATGCGCCGTCTTGCGTGAGCAGCACCTTGGCGCCGCAGTCGTTGATGCGGTCACGGAGCGCCTCGGACGAGAACCCGCCGAAGACCACCGAGTGCACCGCGCCGATGCGTGCGCACGCCAGCATGGCCGCCGCGGCCTCGGGCACCATGCCCATGTAGATGGCCACGCGATCGCCCGCCTTCACACCGAGGTCGACGAGCGCGGCCGCGAGGCGAACGACCTCCCGGTGCAGCTCCGCGTACGTCACGACGCGCACGTCGCCAGGCTCGCCTTCGAACACGATCGCCGCCTTGTGGCGCGACGCGCCGGCCACGTGGCGGTCGAGGCACGACTCGCTCACGTTCAGCGCTCCGTCGTGGAAGAACGAGGCGGCTCCGCCTTCGCCGCGCTGGAACGTCGACCACGGACGCCGCCACACGAGCTCCTCGGCGGCCTCGCGCCAGAACGCCTCCGGCTGCTCGAGCGACTGTCGATGGAGGGCCTCGTACGCCTCCTTCGAGCCGACGCGCGCGGCCGCGCGGAAGGCGTCATTCGGCGCGAATTGGCGCTCTTCACGGAGGCGAGAAACGATGGCGTCGGTCATGGGTCGGCATCCCTCGGGCGATGGGACGCGCGAGGCTAACACCGCATCGAGGCGCTCGCCATCGGCGCTCGGAGCGCGGTAGCCTGCGGAGCCAAGGAGCCCCATGGCCGTTCTCACCGTCGCGCACGACTACGACTGTTCCGCCGAGACGTTCTTCCGAAGGTGCGTGTTGAGTCGCGCCTACAACGAAGAGCTGTACCGGTCCCTCGGCTTCCCGAAGTTCGAGTGGCTCGAGTTGAAAGAAGAGGGCGCAAAGGTGCACCGTAAGATTCGCGTGCAGCCGACGACCGGAAACCTGCCCGCGCCCATCCAGAAGATCGTGGGCGAGGGGATCTCGTACGTCGAAGAAGGGACCTTCGACGCCTCCACGTTGCGCTTTGACTTTCGCGTCCTGCCCTCGGCGCTGGGGGACAAAGCGGACGTGACCGGCTCGCTGTGGTGCACCGATCGACCGGGCGGTGTCGTGCGCCATGCGCGGTTCGACGCGCGCATCAAGGTGTTCGGCATCGGCTCGCTCATCGAGGAGAAGATGCTTGAGAACTACAAGCGATCCTTCGACGCCGCGGCCTCGTTCACGAAGGGCTACCTGCAGCGCGAAGGGCTCCTCGCAGGCTGACCCTCTCCATCGGCTTGGGCGTGGGCGCCTTCACCCGACACGCGACGAAGGCGGCACGCGCCGCGAGCTCGGCGGCGAACTGTCGCTCGCGCGCACGATGCGACGCTGCTCGCTCGTGAGGAACGAGAGCGACTGCAAGTAGGTCCAAAACGAGTCCGCGACCTCCGAGGCGACGCCGTCCCTTGGGCGGATCACCGTGATGGGCGACGAGAACGAGAGCCCGTCCACCGTGGCCACGCGGACCTCGCCGCGCGCCAGGAGCGGCTCCACCGCGAGGCGCGAGAGGAACGCCACGCCGAGGCCCGCGGTCACGGCGGCGAGGAGCGCCGGCGTCGACGCGATCTCCATGCGAGGCATGAGCGAAGAAGCGTCGAGGCCCGTGCGCTCGAGCGCCTCCTGGATGCTCGTGCGCGCGATCGAGCCGAGCGGGGGCAGGAGCAGCGGGAGGCGGGCGAGGCTCGACGCGGAGATGCGCGAACCTTCCAAGAGGCCGCTCGCCTGTTCGGAGGCTTCGACGAGTACGAGCGGGTCACGGAACAAGAGCTGGGTCTCGAAGTGCCGCAAGTCGAGCTTTGTGGTCTCGAAGTCGACGACCGTGAGATCGAAGCCGTCGACGCGCAAGCTCGCGGCGAGCGTCTCTCCCTCGAGCACACGAAGCGAGGGCAGCACGTCTTGCTGGGCGTCGGCGAACTGAGCCATCGCGCGCGGCATGAAG
>CAIOHM010000363.1 GCA_903858055.1 uncultured delta proteobacterium | reverse complement strand
CGCGTTCAGGTAGACCGGGAGCGTGGCCACGAGCGTCTTGCCCTCGCCCGTGCGCATTTCGGCGATCTTGCCTTGGTGGAGCACCACGCCGCCGACGAGCTGGACGTCGAAGTGACGCATGCGGAGTACACGCTTGCTGGCCTCGCGGCAGACGGCGAACGTCTCGGGCAGCAGGTCGTCGAGCGAAGCGCCGTTGTCGAGCTTCTGCTTGAAGACCGCGGTCATGCCCTGCAGGTCGGCGTCCGAGAGCGCGGAGATGCGAGGTTCGAGCGCGTTGATCTGCTCGATGAGGGGACGGATACGCTTGAGCTCACGCTCGTGCGCGGTACCGAAAAGCTTGGTGATGGCCCACTGGATCATAGGTTCGGCTCGCCGCGGCGCGAGGTGCCAGGCGAGCGTTCGCTGAGTAGCCCGCGGTGGCCGTCATGGCAACGAACGCGTGCTTTTCCAGGCACGAATCCCCGGTGTTCGATGCGGCGCGGAGCCGCACGGCGTCACGGGAAGAGGTTCCGCCGCTTGCGCCAACGCACGAGCGACGAAAGCCCCACGAGACCGCCGATCAAGAGGCCCAAACGCAGCGCGCGGAGCCCGTCGACGAGGGGGGCGGTCCACGTCCCCTGAGGGATGATCGCGGCGTCGGCGGGGCGCATTGGCGTCGAGCGCCCGGTGTCATCGTCGTAGACGACCAGCGCAAGGGGGCCGCTCGCACGCTCGAGCATCGCGGCGCTGTCGAGGCGCGCGCGCATGAGGCCCCGCCCCCGTGCGAGCGTGAGCTCACGATCGGTCGCGACGAGCGCTTCGAGGGTGGCGCGCGAGGTCGGTGCGCCCGGCTCGGGGACGAGGCCCGGCGCTTCGGAGACCGGCAGCCAGAAGGCGCGCCAGCGGTGCTCTTGATCGGCGGTGTCTGAGAGCGGTGCGACGAAGGCGAGGTCCGGCAGTTCGTCGACGGCGAGGACGACGCGCGGGAGGGGCCACCCTTCGCGCTCGAGGGGCATCGTGAGCGGCCCCGTGGTGTCGAGCGCCGTGCCTCGGTCGTCGCGAAGCTCGATGGAGGGTACCTCGGGGAAGAGGCTGCGCGTGGGCGCCTCCAGCAGCAAGGAGCGGGCCTTGTCGGCCGGTACGCGGGCGCGGCGCGCGGCTTCGCGGACAAAGGACTCGCGCGTGGCGCCGTCGATGCGCGAGACCCGGCCGCGATCGCGCGCGACGTCGAGCATGCCTCCGGAGCCGTCGGCGCGCGGATCGGTGACGTCGTGCGGGAACCAGAACGCCTCGACCTCGACCGCTCGCGTTCGCGCAGGCGCGGGAGGCTTCGGCGAACGGCCCGCGCGCTCTCTCTCTTCGAACGCCGCCTGGGCCGTGCGCGTGCGGCCGTCCGAAAAGAGGCCGACGACGACGCGTGGCACGTCCGCCGAGCTCGGCACCGTGGGCAGGTCGCGGAGGGCCTCGGCGACGGCCGTGCGGAACACGGGACCGAGCGCTTCGTCGCGCCCGAGCGCCATCAGGGGCAGCGCCTGGAACCCCAACGCCTCGCTCGCGCGCTCGCGGTTTTCGTAGGAAAACCACGGGGTGCGGCTCACATGGTGGGTCTCTCCGAGCATCACCACCGCGACCTTGTCGCCCTCGCGCGGGGCTTCGTCGAGCCACGCGAAGGCTGCGGTGCGGACGTCGTGCCAGCGAGGCGTGATGGGGGCGCCCGCGTCGACCACGACGAGCCATGCCGTTGGAACGTGATGCGCGTCGCCGACGATGGGCGAGGTCTCGCTGCCGCCCTCGAACGCGACGCTCGCGGGAGCGCGGGGCGGAGCGCTTCGCGCGCACAGACCTGAAGCGCGAGGTGGCGCGCAGGCGACCGTGCCCCACGCGACCTCCTCGGCGATCGTCACACGAAGGGCGGCGAGGCCGCGATCGACGGCGGGGCTCGGGTCGACCGAGAGGATGCGCATGGGAGCGCTCGCCCGCGCGTCGAACCCGATGGCGAGGGCTACGGAGACGCCGACGAGGACCCTGCGGAGGCGGGTCATCAGAGCAGCGGAAGCAGCTTCAAGAGCGCCGAAAAACCACCGAATCGCACGCGGTCGTTGTCACGGAGTTCGCGGCGCCCGTTGTGCCCGATCGGCACGTCGTTGACGAAGGTTCCATTCGTGGAGCCCAGGTCTTCGACGTAGACGATGCCTCGTGCGGAATCGAAGTGGAGCGCCGCGTGGCGCGACGACGTGGTCGAGTCGAGCACCGCCACGTCGACGTGGTCACCGGTGTTCGCGCGACCGACCGTGGCCACCGTGCCGTGGAGGGCCCAGTACTCTTGCGTGGGGCGACCCTGGAGCGGGACGAGGAAGCCACGCAGCATGCGCGCCTCGCGCCCCGGTGGAGCGGCAGGTTGCACCGGCGGCGCCACCGGCATGCGCGCCGAAGACGGCAGCGGGAGCTGCGCGTGGGCCACGGCCGGCGGCGCGGTTTGCACCAGGGGCGCCGGAGGGTGCTCCGATGGAACGAAGGCCGGCGCCGGAGAGACCGGCGTCATGAGGTGCATCGCCGCTTGCGCCGCAACGGGCGCCGGCGGAACGGGCGTCGGGGACGACGCGAGACCGCTCCGTGTAAGATGCAACGAGTCGAGGGCGATGGGGTGACCGTGCGCGCAGAAGTGGGCACCGGCGGCGATGGGATGCCCGACCACACACTTCGACGTGGGCGCGGCGGCCGCGGGCGGAGGTGCGACGACGGGCATCGGGGCAGGCTCGGGCGCACGCGCGGCCGGCTGCTGCGCCAAGGGCATTCCGCAGTGGTTGCAGAAGCGGTCCGTGACGCGGTTTCGCTGACCGCACGGCCCGCAGGTGACAGTTCCCGTCGCTTCCATCTCTTTCGTACGCGAGACTAGCAAAGTTCAGCGCGAAGGGGCGCTCTTCGCGAACGCCGCGAGGGCGGCCTCACTGACGGTACGCACGGGCACGCCGTGCGCGTCGGCCAAGAGGCGACAGACGTCGCTCTCGGGCTTCGCGCGGGCCACGCCGCCCACGCTCACGACCTTCAGAGGGACTTTCCCGTACGCGGTCTCGACGGAGACGGTCTCGCGCGCGAGCTCGGTGCGCTCCACCTCGGAGACGCGGAAGCCGATCGCCGTGGTTTCGCGGAGCACGAGATCCCCGAGCGCGTGCGTCAGCGCCGCGGGAGCGAGCACGGCGAGCGTGACCGCCGCGCGCCCCTTCTTCATCGTGATCGGCGTGAGCCAGGCGTCGAGAGCGCCCGCCTGGAGCAAGCGATCGACCGCGTGCGCGACCCACTCGGGGCTCGCGTCGTCGAGGTTCGTCTCAAGCAGTCGCAAGGGCTCCTGCGAGGTGGCGGCTTGCTCGCGCACGAGCGCCACGCGGAGCACGTTGGGTCGATCGGGCCACACCTTCGTGCCCGCGCCGAAGGCCGTTCGCTCGAGCGTGCAGCGTGGAAACTGCGGAGCTGGCTTCGCGAGCGCCGCCACGATCGCGGCGCCCGTCGGGGTCACGAGCTCGCCCTCGAAGTCCACGGGCACGACCGGGAAGCCCCGCAGCAGCTCCGCTGTGGCCGGCGCCGGGAGCGGAACGCGCCCATGGGCTGCGCGAACGAACCCGCGGCCGAGCGGGAGCGGCGCGACGAGGAGCCGCTCGACGCCAAGGTAATCGAGGCACGCGGAGGCGCCCACGATGTCCGCGAGCGCGTCGATGGCCCCGACCTCGTGGAAGTGCACGTCGTCGAGGGATGTGCGATGGATGCGCGACTCGGCGACGGCGAGCTTCGCGAAGATGCGCTCGGCGCGATCGCGCACGCCGCGCGGCAAAGTCGAACGGTCGAGGAGCTGACGCACGTCACGGTAGGTGCGATGAGGCTGATCGCTCGACACGAGCACGTCGAACGCGCCCGCCACGATGCCGTGGTGCGTGCGGCTCCCGAAGGCAAGCGCGTAGCCCGAGAGTCCGAGCGCGGCGACCGCCTCTTCGACGACGCGAGGCGGGACGCCGAGATCGACGAGCGCGCCGATCGTCATGTCGCCCGCGATTCCCGCGATCGGATCCAAGAACAGCGTCAGGCCCTGCCCTGCCCCGCGCGCGATCGGCGCAATGACCGGCAGCCTCCCGAAGGCACCCTCGACGCGGGCTTGATGCTCGTGCCCATGGTGGTGCTCGTGGTCGTGCTCGTGGTCGTGCTCGTGCCCGTGCTCATGCCCGTGCTCATGCCCGTGCTCGTGCCCGTGCTCATGCCCGTGACCGTGTCCGTGTTCGTGTGCGTCGTCAGCGTTCACGAAGGCCGAGGTAGCGCGCTTTCGGCATTTTGAGTTCGACAAGCCCCTTACCGGCCGGTAAGGGGCCGCTCACCCGGAGGTTTCCATGCGTTCGATTGCCGTTGGTCTTCTTCTCTCGTCGGTCTTCGCCCTCAGCGCGTGTGGCAGCGCCACCGACGGCAACACGCCAGCGCAGCCCACGGCGGACGCGGGCCCGGTCGTGCCGACGCGTCTCCGCGAGGCCCAGGAGCAGCTCGACGCCTTCCAGTGCCCCGCGGGCGCGGCGGATCTCGTCGAGGGAGTGAACACGGGCTTCAAGGCCGGAGGCAAGGACCGCGGCTTCCACCTCGCCCTCCCCAAGAACGCGGGCGCCAAGCCTGTCGGCGTCGTCTTCGCGTGGCACGGCGTCGGGGACAACATCACGAACTTCCGCGGCTACTTCGGGCCCGACCCGGACGCGCGCGCCGACTTCCCCGTCGCCGTCGTCACCCCCATGTGTGTCGGGTGCCAGCCTACGGGCAACGCCGCCGGGCTCCTCCCCACCTCGACGCCCAAGGGCATCACCTGGGACATCTTCCAATCGGCTCCGGGCGACGGCAACCTCGAGGCCGCGCTCTTCGAGGGCGTCGTCGGGTGCTTGAAGTCGAAGTTCACGCTCGACGCGACGCACGTGCACTCCATCGGCTTCAGCGGCGGCGCCATCGTGAGCGGCATGCTCCACACGCGCTACTCGAAGCTCGTGCACTCGGTCGTGCAGCTCTCGGGCGCTTGGTTCAACAACGGCGACACGACGGCGGCCGTCGACCAGAACCTCCAGGCCGCGGCGCCCACGGCCTCGCAGTTCGGCTTCGACCTTTCGGGCATCACGCTCAAGTGGAACGACTTCGCGGCGCAGACCGATGGCGCCATCCTCGCGAGCCACGGCGGCTCGCGTGACCAGTACGCGATCGCGGGCTTCCAGGTCATCGACTTCGAGAAGTCGTTCGGCTTTGCGAAGCCCTTCCTGGGCGGCAATCAGCGCAGCGTCGTCGACTGCCCGCACACGAGCGGCCACACGCCGCCGCGCTACATCCAAGAGGCGCAGATCATGGACTTCCTCGAGCAAAACCCGCTCGGCGCGGAAGCGAAGGCCGTCGTGATGCCGTCGTCCCTCGGGACGAACTGCACCGTCAACTGACCTCCGCAGCGGACGCACCACGAGGCGCTCTCACTCCGCGTGAGGGCGCCTCGCTTCGTTCGCGGCCGCCGAGCGGGCGCGCGAGCGTCGTCAATAACAGCCCGTGGTGCAGCTCGGGAAGTCGGCGTCGATGCTCAGGACGACGGGGCTGCAGGTGCCCGCGGTGAGGACCGAGCGCGCGGCCGGGAAGTGCGCGCCGACGCGGATGCCTTCGCGCTCGAGGCAGTGGAGCGGCGGGTTCGCGCCATAGGCGTTGCGGAGCGCGTCGGTCGCGACGGCGTTGCCGCTCGCGTCGTAGAACGTCACGGCGACGCGCTGCGGGTGCATGCTGCAGTTGTAGTCGCCGACGCCCGCCTCTTCGATCGACGTGACGACGACGTAGCCTTGGGTCTCGTCGTAGTGGCATTCGCCGCCGACCGCGTTCGCGGGGCCGCCGTCGGCGTCGTTCGTGTAGATGCCCGGCGTCGTGTGGGCGCACGCATCGCCGCCAAGCGCGGGACGCGTCGTGCGCGAAGGGTCCGTCGTGGTGCCGACGTCGCCGGAGGGCTCGCTCGCGTCGACGGCGCTTGCGCAGCCGACGGTGCCGAACGCGGCGAAGGCCATCGCGGCGGAAAGGACGAAAGCGTGGAGGGAGGAAGATGCGTTCGCGGTGCTCATGGCGAACCCTTTCGCAACCGGCGTACCAACGGCGCGTAGGCCGCCGGATGCGCGCGCTGTGAGGGAATTTCCTGCGGGTTCGGTGTGCCGGTCTGTGCCATGCGGCGTTCGGCGCGACGGCGCTGTCGGAGGGCGCTTCAACGAACGAGGGTTCGCGGCTACGGCTCTCGCCCGTGACCCGCCCGCGCATCGTCTTCTTCGGAACCCCCGCCTTCGCCGTGCCCTCCCTCGAGGCTGTCCATCGTCTCGGTGACGTGGTCGCCGTCGTCTGCCAGCCCGACAAGCCCGTGGGGCGCGGCATGCAGCTCACGGCGCCGCCGGTGAAGCAGCGGGCGCTCGAGCTCGGGCTCGAGGTCCACCAACCGAGCAAGCTCAAGACGCCGGAGTTCGCGGCGTGGGTGCACGGGCTCGCGGCGGACGTCGCGGTGGTCGTGGCCTACGGGCGCATCCTCCCGACGGCTGTGCTCGAGGGGCCGCGCCTCGGCTGCGTGAACGTGCACGGGTCTCTCTTGCCGCGCTGGCGCGGTGCCGCGCCGATTCAGTGGGCGGTCATCGCCGGCGATCGCGAGACCGGCATCGCGCTCATGAAGCTCGATGAAGGGCTCGACACGGGGCCGGTGTTTGCATTCTGCAAGACACCGATCGGCGAGGGTGAGACCTCCGGGGCGCTCTTCGATCGTTTGGCCCCGCTCGGCGCCGAGCTCCTCGAGCGCGAGCTCCCCGCGTACGTCGCAGGCACGGCGACACTCGTTCCGCAGGACGAGAGCCAAGCGACCCACGCGCGCATGCTGGAGAAGCGCGACGGAGTGCTGGACTTCTCCGCGAGCGCGGCCTCGATCGCCGCGCGCGTCGCCGGCGTATCGCCTTGGCCGGGCGCGACCACGACGCTCAAGGGAAAGGTCGTCAAGGTTCACGCCGCGCGCGCGCACGAGGCGCGACCGAACGCGGCGCCGGGGACGGTCGTTCGCGCGGACAAAGGCATCGTCCTCGTGGCCACGGGCGACGGTGCGCTCGAGCTCGTCACGGTGCAGCTCGAAGGCAAGAAGGCCATGAAGGCAACCGATTGGGTGCTGGGGCGCGGGCTCGTCGAGGGCGACGTCTTCGGGAACGCCTGACGCGCGTTCGTCACTGCTGGTGGCAGATCGAGCACTGAAAGGTCGATTGCCACGCGGCCGAAAGGTCGTCCGTCGTGCTCGCCGTGCCGTGCGCCGCAACGCGCGAGTCGAGCGTTTGGATGCGCTCTTCGAGGAGCGAGCCCCACTGCCACGAGGCGAACGTGCTCGCGCCCTTCGCTTGGTTGTAGAAACCGAGCGCTTCGCTCTTCTTTTGCGCCTTCGCGTACACGTCGCCGAGGAAGACCATGCTGCCTTCGAAGTTGTGCGCCGCCTGGAACGTGTTCGTGCACGCCGGGTCCTGCGCGCTCGCAGGCTCGGTGCAGTAGCCGATGTTCGCGTTCACGGCCTCGAGCGCCTTCTGGAAGTCTTCGCTCGTGGCGGGCTCGTTCGCGTAGGCAAGGAGCTTCGAGAACAGGACGAACGACGGGTAGTGGTCGATGCCCCGCTGGAGCACGGCGAAGCCATCGGCGACCATCTGGCCGTTGCCCATGGCCCGGCCGCCGTTGATGAGGACGGGTCCGAGCCACGCGGGAATGCGGTGGTCGGTGGGGCAGAGCGTGTAGGCGCGCTCGAGCTCCGCCTGCGCGCGGCTCGCGGACTGGACCGTGATCCCGACGTCGTTCGCTTCGGCTGCGAGCGGCTCGGCGAGACGCCAGAGGTGCGCGAGGCCGTTGAGCAGCGCGATCTCTTCTTCGTTCGGGAGATCCGTTGCGGCCTTCTCGAGGTCCTCGATGACCTTCGCGCGGGCGGCCTTGTCGTTGCTGCGAAGGGCTACCCAGAAGGACGCGCGCGCCGGGTGCGCCTGCGAGGCGGCCGTGTAGCAGAGCCTCACGGAGCTCGGTCGCCCCGCGTTCACCGCCGCCGTGACCGGATCGCCTGCATCGGCTCCGCTCCCGACCGGAGCGCCCGAGGCCGCTTCATTCGACGAACCGCAAGCGGCGCCTGCGACGATGGCAACGGCGACGAGAGGCCCAAAAACACCGCGGTTCATCCTGCGCATGACATCCTCCGAATGCGAAACGTTCGTATGCGAACGAATGCTCCGCTAGCGGATGAGCCGGGGAAGACAAGCGCTTTCGACGACGGTCTACGGGACGACGACGGTGTCGCCCGTTTGGAGCAGAAGGTTCTGCTGCAGCTGGCCTTCCTTGAGGAGCGCGTCGTAGTCGAACGGGATCGAGCGCTCGCCGCGCGCGTCGCGGCGCACGATGACGACGTGGTTCGGCGTTGCGAACCGCGTGAACCCGCCGGCCATGGCGATCGCTTGAAGGACGGTGACTTGGTGGTTCGGGCCGAGCTCGCCGGGACGCGCGACCTCGCCCATGACGTAGACCTTGTACGAGCGCACCTCGACCACCTGCACCGTGACCGGCGGGCGCTCTTGGTAGAACTTCTCGAGGCGTTGCTGCAGCTCGGTGGCGAGCTCGTCCACGCTGCGGCCCGCGGCGGGCACCTCGCCGACGAGGGGCATCGTGATCGCGCCGTCGGGGCGCACCGTGAGCGCGGGCTGCGAGAGCTCGTCGCGCTTCCAGACGTTGATGCGGAGCACGTCGCCGGGGCCCACGCGGTAGCCCACGGCGCGCTCGGCGGCCCAGTTGTACTTTACACGGTCCACGCAGCCGACGGAGCTTGCGAGGCTCAAGAGAACGAACGCGAACGCAGCGACGACGCGCGACGGAGTGCTCATGCGCGCGAGGCTACGTGAGGGCGCGACGCAGGTGAACCCCCCGCCCGAACGCGCTCGAGCGCTACAAACGAAAAAGCGCTCGGAGGCGGGGTCCCAAACGCCACTTCTGCCACGCGCCGCAAACGAAAAAGCGTTTGGCGCCGGGGCCCCAAACGCCACTTCTGCCACGCGCCGCAAACGAAAAAGCGTTTGGCGCCGGGGCCCCAACGCCACTTCTGCCACGCGCCGCAAACGAAAAAGCGTTTGG
>CAIOHM010000362.1 GCA_903858055.1 uncultured delta proteobacterium | reverse complement strand
TGTGCTCGGCGGAGGCCTCGTGCCGGGCTCGGTCATCTTGCTCGGCGGCGAGCCAGGCATCGGCAAGTCCACGCTGCTCTTGCAGGCGGCGCGCGCGGTGGCATCGGAAGGCCGCCGCGTGCTCTACGCGAGCGGTGAGGAATCCGCCGCGCAGATCGCCGACCGTGGCCGCCGTCTCGGGGCCCTCTCCGATTCCTTGTACCTTGCAGCCACCACCGAGCTCGAGGCCGTGCTCGCCGCCACCGAAGACGTGAAGCCCGCGCTCCTCGTCGTGGATTCGATTCAAACGCTGCGCACGGCGAACCTCGACGGCGCCGCGGGCACGGTCGGGCAAGTGCGCGAAGTCACCGCGCGCCTCGTCGACGCCGCCAAGCAGCGCGGCGTGCCCCTCGTGCTCGTGGGCCACGTCACCAAAGAGGGGAGCCTCGCGGGCCCCAAGGTCGTCGAGCACCTGGTCGACGCGGTGCTCGCCTTCGAGGGCGACCGCGCTCAGGGCTTGCGCACCGTGCGATCGCTGAAAAACCGCTTCGGCCGCAGCGGCGAGGTTGGGGTCTTCGCCATGGGCGAGCAGGGCCTCGAAGAGGTGCCGAGCCCGTCGAAGTTCCTCCTCGGCGAGCGAAGAGCGTCGCTCGCGGGAAGCGTCGTGGCGCCCACCTGCGAGGGGACGCGTGCGCTCTGCATCGAAGTGCAAGCGCTCGTGGCGCCGTTCTCGCACGGCAACCCGCGTCGCACCACGAGCGGCGTCGACTCGGCGCGCCTCGCGATGATCCTCGCGGTGCTCGAACGCAAAGCCGGCCTCGCGTTCTCCACGATGGACGTCTTCGTGAACCTCACGGGCGGCCTCCGAGTCGATGAGCCGGCCCTCGACCTCGCCATCGCGCTCGCCCTGGTTTCTTCCTTGCGAGGCAAGCCCTTGCCGCCGGAGTTCGCGGCCTTTGGCGAGCTCGGGCTCGGCGGCGAAGTTCGCGCGGTCGGGCACCTCGAGGCGCGCATTCGTGAGGCGCGCGCGCTCGGCTTCGCGACCTGCATTGGCCCCGCGACCCGCGAGCGCATCGAAGGGCTCATGCCCGTGCGCACGCTCGACGAAGCCCTCGCCTGGATCGACCGATGACCCGCACCGAACGCTCCGTCCTCTTCGTCTCGAAGACCATTGAAGCTCCCTGGAACGACGGCTCGAAGGTCCTCGTGCGCGACCTCGCCGCCGCGCTCCGCGCCTTCGAAGCGCGCGTCTTTGCGCTCGAAGCGCACGAATCCTGGGGTGAGAACGTGGTCGTCAAGGCGCCGCCCGCGAGCGCCTCGCCCATGCGCGCGCACCTCGCCGTGATGGGCAAGCTCCTCGTCGCCGCTCCGCCGAGCGTCTTCCACTTCGTCTTCGCGCCCAACGTGCCGTCGTCCACGGCGTCGCGTCTCGTCGCCCTCGCGCACCGGCTCCGCGGCTGGCACGGCGCCACGGTGCAGACCGTCGCGAGCCGCCCGAAGGACTTCGCGAAGGCGAAGAAGCTCCTCTTCGGCGACCTCGTCGTGTGCCAGTCGAAGCACACGCGCGACGCGTGCGTGGAGGCAGGCGTCGCCCCAGAGCGACTGCGCATCGTGCCTCCGTTCATCCGCGAGCCTTCCGTCTCGGCCGCGCGCATCGAAGCCGTGCGCGAGAAGACCCTCCTCGGTCCGGCGCCCTACGTGCTCTACCCGGGTGACCTCGAGTTCTCGAACGGCGCTCTCACGTTCGCTCGAGCGATTCGGCGCATGCACGAGGCGCACCCCAAGCTGCGCTTCGTGTTCGCGTGCCGCCCGAAGACCGCGAGGGCCGCCGAGGTTCAGCGCGCGGTCGTGGAGGAGCTCGCGCGCGAGAAGCTTGCACACCTCACGTACCACCTCGGTGAGGTGCGCGACCCGCACGCGCTCATCGCCGGCGCCGAGGCCGTGCTCTTTCCGGTGAACGATCTCTACGGGAAGGTCGATCTCCCGCTCGTTCTCCTCGAGGCCATGGCGCTGCGCGTGCCCGTCGTGAGCGCCCGCTACGGCCCCCTCGCGGAGCTCGCGCCGCTGCCGCTCGTGCCCGAGAGCAACCCCGAGGCCCTCGCCGAGGCGGCGCTGCGCCTCCTCGCGAACGAAGGCGAGAAGGTGCGCGTCGGCGAGCTCGGCCGAAAGCTCTTCGAGGAGCGCTACACGGCCGCAGAAGGCGCGCGCGCCTACGAGCACGTCTACGAAGAGGCCCTCGCGCGGCGAACGCGCTAGCGCCGCTCGGGCGACGTCGCGATCCCGCGGGATCCGCGGCGAATTCGCCGGCACCCCCGCGACCGGCGCCTCACGGTCAGCATCGCTCTTCCACCATGGCGATTCAGCTCGTGTGGCTCAAGCGCGACCTGCGCGTCCGCGATCATGCGCCCCTCGCGGCAGCGGCCGAGCGTGGGCCGGTCGTCGTCCTCTACGTGTACGAGCCGGAGCTCCTCGCCGCGCCCGATCACGACGCGAGCCACCTGCGCTTCGTCAACGCGTGCCTCGCCGAGCTCGACCGCGAGCTGCGTGCGCGTGGCCACGACGGCATCACCTTCCGCGTGGGCGCCATGCCCGAGGTCCTCGAGGAGCTGCACCGCGACGTCGGCGTCGAGGCCCTGCATAGCCACGAGGAGACGGGCGGCGCGCTCACCTATGCGCGCGACAAGCGCGTGGCCGCGTGGGCCAAAGCCCGTGGCGTGCCTTGGTTCGAGTACCCGCAGACCGGCGTGGTGCGGCGACTCCGAACGCGCGACGGCTGGGCGCGGCGCTGGCAGGTGCGCATGGCGCAGCCGATCGTCGAGACCCCGGAGGCCCTCCGTGGCGGAAGCGCGCTCGCACGCGGCACGCTCCTCGAAGAGCGCGATCTCGGCCTCCTGCCCTCCACCAAAGACGAGGCGCTCCTCGGGGGCGCCACGCGCGGCCGTGAGCTGCTCGACTCCTTCCTCGCGAAGCGCGGCAAGAACTACCGCTCGGACATGTCGAGCCCCGTCGAAGGGTGGGAGGGCTGCAGCCGCCTCGCTCCCTACCTGGCCTACGGCGCTCTCTCGATGCGTGAGGTCTACAAGGCGACACGCGTGCGCGTCGACGAGCTCCGGGCGCAGCGCGTCCCTCGGAAGAAGGACCCCGAGCTGACCGCGTGGCTCCAGTCGCTCTCGTCGTTCGAGGGGCGCCTCCACTGGCACTGCCACTTCATGCAGAAGCTCGAGGACGAGCCGCGCATCGAGTTCGAGAACATGTCACGCGCCTGCGACGGCCTGCGCGAGAACGATCACCGCCCCGAGCTCTTCGAGGCCTGGTGCGCGGGCCAAACGGGCTACCCGCTCGTCGACGCCTGCATGCGCGCGCTCCATGCGGGCGGCTGGGTGAACTTCCGCATGCGCGCCATGCTGGTCTCCTTCGCCTCGTACCACCTGTGGCTCCACTGGCGCCCCACCTCCGTGTACCTTGCACGGCAGTTCCTCGACTTCGAGCCAGGCATCCACTTCAGCCAAGCGCAGATGCAGTCGGGCACCACGGGCATCAACGCCGTGCGCATCTACAGCCCCACGAAGCAGGTGATCGACCAAGACCCGCACGGCGTCTTCATTCGGCGCTACGTGCCCGAGCTCGCGGCGGTGCCCGACGCGTACATCGCCGAGCCCTGGAAAATGCCGCCCCTCGAGCAAGCGGCAATGGGCTTCACCGTCGGCAAGAGCTACCCAGCACCCATCGTCGACCACGCGGAGGCCGTCGCCGAAGCCAAGCGACGCGTCTTCTCGCAGCGGCGCACACCCGCCGCGCGCGAAGAGGCCGCGAAGGTCTTCGAGAAGCACGGGAGCCGACGCGGTCCGCGCACGCGCCGCACGCCCGCGTCGTCGTGAGGTTTCGCGCAGGCGCTCTCCGTGAGAAGTGCGCCTACGGGTTCGTCGTCGCCGCACGGTTCCCTGCCACGGTTGACGTCCGTGACCCGCGACGCATCGATGCGTGCGGGGGATTCGCATGTGCTTTGGACCTGAGCTGTCGGGGCTTTTGGGCGTGACCGTGGGTGTCGCTGCAGCTCATGCCTTGAAGCGCGGGCGCCCTTGGCGGGCCGTGTTCTACGCGATGCTCGCGTCGGTCGAGTTCGTGGAGCTTGCACAATACATCGTGTTCGCGCGAGGGGGAGGGACGTGCCCCGAGTCGGTCGCCTCGATGTGGGTGATGGTCGTGCTCATCTCCACGCAGCCGCTCTTGTTCCTGGCGATCGGCGAAGAAGAGCAGCGCGGGCGCGGCGGCTGGTGGTTTCGGCACCCGCGCCTGCGGGCGACGGCGTGGACCTTCTACGCGATCCACGCCGTGGTCGCGGCGCCGATGCTGCTCGCGGGTGAAGGCCGGTGCACATGGTGGTTCTGCGACGATTTCACGGGGATCTCGCGCGGCTGGGGTCAGCACATCGCGTGGCACCTCGCCGCGTCGGAGCTCGCGCACGTGTGGATGATGCTCTACGTGTTCTCCCTCGTCGTCCTGGCGGCCACGGGCGCGCGACGCACGGCGCTCACCTTCGCAGGTACGCTGGCGGTCACGCACCTCGCCTTCGGTGCGCACACGGGGCCGGCCGTGTGGTGCGCGCTCGCGGGCTCTTCGGGGCTCCTCGAGTTCATCGAGTGGTGCGTCGCGGGCGTCCAGAGGCCCGCGCAGGGGGCGTCGCCGCACCGTCCGGGGGTCGTGGCCTAGCGGGCGCTCGTTGCCGGGTGCGCGCTGGCGGGGGCCGCATGGGGACGTTCGAGCCCCTCTGCCGTCGACGGGGGGCCCGCGGATTGCTAGGTCCCGCGCTCATGAGCAGCGCGCACCTGTGTGGCATTTCTCCCGAACTCACGAAGACCGCCGACGAAGTCCGTCGCTCGTTCCTCGACTTCTTCGCGAGCAAGGGGCACACGATCGTTCCCTCGGGCGGCCTCGTGCCCTCGAACGACCCGACGCTCCTCTTCGCGAACGCGGGCATGGTCCAGTTCAAGGACTGCTTCACGGGCAAGGAGAAGCGGGCGTACACGCGGGCCGCGAGCGCGCAGAAGTGCATCCGCATCAGCGGCAAACACAACGACCTCGAGAACGTCGGCGTCACCGCGCGCCACCACACGTTCTTCGAGATGCTCGGCAACTTCTCCTTCGGCGACTACTTCAAGGAAGAGGCGATCGCCTACGCGTGGGAGCTCGTCACCAAGGTGTGGCAGCTGCCGCTCGATCGCGTGTGCATCACCGTCTTCGGCGGCGACCCCGCGGACCCGAGCGTGAAGCCCGACGACGAGGCCCGCGCGATCTGGAAGCGCGTCTCGGGCCTCGCGGACGAGCGCATCATCGGCATGGGGCTGAAGGACAACTTCTGGCAGATGGGCGAGACCGGCCCCTGCGGTCCTTGCAGCGAGCTCCACTTCTTCCTCGGGCCCGACCCCGACCTCTCGCTCTTCGGCCAAGAGCCCGACGCGAACGGCCGCGGCTGGGTCGAGTTCTGGAACCTCGTCTTCATGCAGTTCGAGCGTCGCCAGGAGAACGGCGCCTACGTGCTCGATCCGCTCCCGGCCCCGTGCGTCGACACGGGCGCGGGCCTCGAGCGCATCGCGGCGATCGTGCAGAACAAGCTCACGAACTACGACAACGATCTCCTGCGCGCGCTCGTCGACAAGACGTCGGCTATTTCCGGTAAGCCCTACGGCGGCACGCTCCAGCCCGACGACATCTCGATGCGCGTCATCGCCGACCACGCGCGCCTCACCGCGTTCCTCATCGCCGAGGGCATCTTCCCCGACCGCGCGGGGCGCGAGTACGTCCTCCGCCGCGTCATGCGCCGCGCGATCCGCCACGGCCACCGCCTCGGCATCACGAAGCCCTTCCTCCACGAGGTCGCGCTCGAGGTCGTGCGCCTGATGGCGCCGACGTACCCGGAACTTGCAAACCGCAAGGACCTCATCGCGAGCGTCGCGGAGCAAGAAGAGGTGCGCTTCCGCCAGACCATCGATCGCGGCCTTGCGCTCCTCGAAGACGAGTTCACGGCGATGGCGAAGCGCGGCGAGACCACGCTCGCGGGCGCGGCGGCGTTCAAGCTCTACGACACCTACGGCTTCCCGCTCGATCTCACCGAGGTCATCGTGGCCGAGCGCGGCCTCGCGGTCGACCTCGCGGGCTACGAGAAGGCCCTCGAGGAGGCGCGCGCCAAGAGCGAAGGATCGAAGGTCGGCGAAGCGGCCATCGAGAGCGTGTGGCGTGAGGTGCTCGAGCTCGTGAAGCAGTCGCGCCCCGAGGGGTGTGGCTTTTGCGGCTACGACCGCGAAGTCGAGGGCGCGAAGGTGCTCG
Organism: uncultured delta proteobacterium; assembly: GCA_903858055.1. Lineage (GTDB taxonomy): Bacteria > Myxococcota_A > Polyangia > Polyangiales > Polyangiaceae > CAIQDA01. The sequence continues at coordinate 8,474 of CAIOHM010000362.1, read as the reverse complement.
CGCTCGTGGTCGACGGCGCCAGCGCGAAGCGCGCCGAGGAGGGCCAAGGCGTGTGGATCGTCCTGGAAAACACGCCATTCTACGGCGAGTCCGGCGGTCAGGTCGGCGACAGCGGCATGATCATCGCGAAGGGCCTCCGCGTGGCGATCTACGACACGCAGAAGCCGGTCGCGGGCATCGTCGCGCTCCGCGGCTCCATCGAGGAAGGCGTGCTCGAGGTTGGCCAAGAGGTCGAGCAGCACGTCGATCACGACGCCCGCAGCGCGACGCGGCGCAACCACTCGGCCACGCACCTCCTGCACTGGGCCTTGCGCGCTTCGCTCGGCGAGCAGGCCACGCAGAAGGGCTCGCGCGTCGGCCCCGAGGGGCTTCGCTTCGACTTCAGCCACGGCAAGGCGCTCGAGCGCGAGGAGCTCGAGTACATCGAAGACCAGGTGAACGCGAAGATCCTCGAGAACGCGCCGATCACCACCGAGGTCCTCTCGATCGCCGAGGCGAAGGCGAAGGGCGCCATGGCGATCTTCGAGGAAAAATACGGCGACGTCGTGCGCGTCCTCACGATGACGGAAGACTCGGTCGAGCTCTGCGGCGGCACCCACGCGGCGCGCACCGGCGACATCGGCGTCTTCAAGATCGTCTCGGACTCGGCGGTCGCGGCGGGTGTGCGTCGCATCGAGGCCGTCACGGGGCTCGGAGCCCTCGCGTACATCCGCGACACCGAGCACACGCTCGACACCGCGGCCCGCAGCATCAAGAGCTCGCGCGGCGACCTCATCGAGCGCCTCGACCGCATGGCGAAGCGCGAGAAGGAGCTCGAAAAGGAGCTCGCGGCCGTGCAGAAGAAGCTCGCGCTCGGCGGCGGTGGCGGCGTGGAGGCCATGATCGCCAGCGCGCGTGCGGTCGAGGGCGGCAAGGTCCTCGCAGCGCGCATCGAGGCGCCCGACGCGAACACGCTCCGCGAAGTGGCCGACCAGGTTCGCGACAAGCTCGGCGAGTCCGTCGTGCTCCTCGCGGCCGTGCAAGGCGACAAGGTCGCGCTCGTCGTCACGGTCACGAAGGCGCTCACGGCACGCTTCAAGGCCGGCGACCTCGTGAAGGAGCTCGCCCCGATCGTCGGCGGCAAGGGCGGAGGTCGGCCCGACATGGCGCAGGCGGGCGGCTCCGAGGTCGGCAAGGTCGACGAGCTCGTGGCTGCATTCTACACGAAACTCGGGGTCTGAGGCGGCGCCAAGCCGAATCGTCCCGACGTCTGGGTGAGCCCTCGCGCGTGCGAGGGCTCGTTCGTCTTCGGCCTGTCCGGTCGAGGAAAAACCCGGTCGTTTGCGCGAACGGGCACGAGCTCGTTCAGCGCGGCCATCGTGTTCTCGTGACGCCTACGCACGGGTTCGACGTGGCCGCGAAGGCGAGGAAGCAGTCGCCCTGAGCGACACCGTCGACCCGACGACGGAAAGGTCCGATGGGGAGAGGGGGCGGACCTCGCTCCGAGTTGCACGGATCGTGCGCGGGACCCTGCGCGATCGCCCTGGCGCGGACCCGCGAAGACGTTGTGTTCGCGTTCGTGGGTCTGCTACGCCAAACCGGACGGGCAGTTCCTGCCCTCTTCCGTTCGTCCTCGTGTCAACCTGACCAGGAGAAGCCCGATGTCCATCAAGAAGTCCGACCACGAGAAGCTGACGCTCGAGGAACTGCTGCGCGCGGAGTCGTCCGTGCTCGACCGTATCGCAGGCGAGATCGAAGGGGCGTCTCATGGCGGCATCGCGAAGCCCAACCACCTGAGCGGGCACTACTCGGGCGCCCACAACTCGACCGTCGCGCCGCTCGAGGCGATCGACGGCACGCCGGGCAAGAGCGACGGCGACCAGTAGTCGCCCGCTTTTCCCGCTTTCATCGCGCCGCCGTCTCGGTAGACGGGCCGCACGTACCCCGGACCGAAGGCACGCATCGCCGATGTTGCCATCTTACCTGCGCCTGCTCTCCCGGGTGCGAGACCTGCCGGTCCCAACCCTCGCCGACGCGGTGCTTTTTGCCGCAGGCGAGAAGCGGGCGTTGCGGTTTGCCCTCTCCGGGCCGAGCGCCGAGGCCGTGCGGACCTGGGCTGCGAGCGAGGGGCTCTGCGTCGTTGGGAGGCGGATGGCGGTCCGGCGGGTAGCCGAGGGCTGGAACGTCGTCGAGCCGCTCGACGAGTCGTCGCCAGTCCCCCTCGCGGGGGAGCGCTCGGAGCTTCTCATCGTGTCGCGCGATGCGGCTCTCGCGGCCGAGCTGTGCGACTGCGAGGCGTCGGGCGAGCCGGCACGAGCAGGAGTGCTGCTCGACTACCCGCCCTGCTGCGTCGAAGCCTACGCTTCGCACTCCCGGCACCCCGATGGCTGGATCGCCGCCGCGCTCGCCCCCTGCAACGGGGCGCCGCCCCTGTGCTGGTGCAACAGGCTCCCACTGGCCTGGCAGGCGCCCACCTTCGTCGGGGAAGTCTACCCCTGCTCGTTCCGCTGCTCCGCCTTGGCCGCGCGCGGGCGCCGGGTCCACGAACTCCTGGGCGCGCTGGGGCTCGAGTCGCTTGCACGCTCCACGCTGGAGCAGACCCTGCGCTCCGTGGTGTTTCGACCGGATCGCCCCAACCCGCCGGGCAGCGCCTTCGTCGCCGTCGATCACGACGCGGCAGGTCTGCCCGATTTCCTCGAGTTTTCGATGTGAACGCGCTCCCCGTCAACGAGTTCATCCTCAAGGTCGCGAGCCGCTGCAACCTCGACTGCGACTACTGCTACGAGTACCACCTCGGTGACGACTCCTGGCGGAGGCAGCCGGCCGTGATGTCGATCGAGACCGCTTCGCGGGCCGCCGATCGCATCGCGGAGCACGCACGTACCCACGCGCTGCCGCGCATCTTGATCTCGCTCCATGGGGGGGAGCCGATGCTCGCCGGGGCCGAGCGGATCGACGCCATCGCGCGCGTCCTGCGCGAGCGACTCGAACCGATCGCGCCGGTCGATCTGGCCATGCAGTCGAACGCCACCCTCGTGGACGACGAGCTCCTCCGCGTGCTCGAAACGCAACGCATCTCCGTCGGAGTCAGCATCGACGGTCCGCGCGAGGCCAACGACCTGCACCGACTCGACCACGCCGGCAGGTCGAGCTTCGAGGCGACCCTGCGCGGCATCCAGGCGCTCCGGAGCCGGCGGCTGCTGCAAGGGATTCTTTCGGTCATCGACGTGCGCACCGATCCGCTCGCCTGCTTCGACTTCCTGGCCTCCGTTGGCGTCGAGCACGTCGACTTTCTGCTGCCGCATCACAACTGGACCCGACCGCCCTACCGCCCCGACGGGGATGGGCCGCCCGCGTACGGCGAGTGGCTCGCGCGCATCTGGCGGGCCTGGCTCGACGGGCGCCACGCCTGGATGAAGATCCGGTACCTCGACCAAATCGTGCGAGGGCTCGTTGGAGCGCCAGGGCTCTTCGAGGGGCTGGGGCTCGAACCGACCCAGCTGCTGGTGCTGACCACCGACGGCGCGCTCGAAGGGGTCGACACGCTCAAGAGCTGCGGAGACGAGCAGCAGCGGCTGGAGCTGTCGCTCTTTGACGTGTCCATCGACGCGGTGCTGCGTCACCGTCGCTACCTCGACCGTCAGCAGGGCGCCCTGTCGCTCGCGCCAGCGTGCCAGTCATGCCCGGAGCTTCGGATCTGCGGCGGCGGCTACCTGCCCCACCGGTACGCCGGTGACGGAGCGTTCGCCGCACCGTCGGTCTACTGCGCCGATATCCTGCACCTCATTCGCACCATGCGCGGCGACGTCCAGGCGCGTGCCCGACGCCACTCCCCCGCCGACGAGGAGCCACGCCCATGAGCGCCGCACTCGGCCTGCCGACCTTCCTCTCCGATCGGGATCTCCAGACGGCAACGGCGCGTCTCTTGTCGATCGAGTGCCGGGAGCTGTGGCGCCGCCAGCGCCCGCTCATCGAGCGGCACGGGGGAGGACTCCACCTCGCGGTTGACGCGCTCCTCGAGGGCGGGGTGCCCGACAGCTCGAAGGTGCGCCACTGGTGCTCGGTGTCGAAAGAGGTGCTGCGCGCGAACGGGCAGGGGCGCGATCCGGAGCCCTGGGCGACGTCCCACCTGCTCATCGACTCGCTCGCTCCCGAGCGCGCGTTCATCCTGCACACGCTGCGGCTCGTCGAGGCGCTCGTGGCTGCGATGATCGACGACGCGCAGCTCGCGGCGCCGCTCTCGCTCGACCTCGGCGTCGCGGCTCCCTCGGGATGGGATCTTGGCCGGAGCGGTGCGCTGCTCGCGGGCGGCATCGGGCGTCCGCCGACGCTGCGACTCGATGCGACCGGGCTCACCTTGGACGAAGGCGGCCCGCTCCTCGAACATCGGACGCCCTCGGGGCGACTCCTGCGCGTCGACGCCCGCTATCGCTACGCGCCACCGGTCCTGGTCTCGGGCCCGACCTCGATGCAGATGCCCGTCCACGACCGAGGGCTCCGCGAACCCTACACCGCCTCGGCCATCATCGTGCGTGACCCTGCCGTCGCCCAGAGCTGGGCGCCCGTCCTCGAGCGTGCCTGCGCGCTGGCCCGCGCCGCCGATCCCGCGCTGCTCGATGCGAGCGTTCGCTACAGCTCCGAAGTGCTGCCGCTCTACAAAGGGCTCGGCCAGGGCTTCGGCAGCGCCAGCAATGAGGCGGTCCTCGGCTTCGTCTACCTTCCCGCCATCCACACCCCGCTCGACGTCGCCGAGTGCCTCGTCCACGAGGCGATGCACCAGAAGCTCTTTCGGCTCGAATCGGTGGTGCCGCTCTTCGAGGCGGACTCCCCAAAGGGCGAGAGCTTCTACTCGCCGTGGCGCAACGACTCACGGCCCCTCGGCATGGTGCTGCACGGTTGCTACGTCTTCACCTTCGTCGTGCACCTCTGGCTCCGGTGGGCCGAGCTCGCCCCGCCCGAACTCTCGTCAACGACCGCCGCTCATCACACGGCGATGCGGCGCGTCTCGGAGGTGCTCGCGGGGCTCAAGCTGCTGCGAGAGTACGCGCGCATGACCGCAACGGGGGCCCGCCTCCTGGACGAGCTCACACACACCTGTCAGGGGCTCCTGGACCGCGTCGTCATCGACGACACGGCCCGGGCCGAACTCAACCGCCGACTCGAAGCGCACCGGCAGAGTCACCTCGGGAGAAGCCTGTGTTCGGGTCCCAGTATCTTTTAAGCCCCGTCGGACGTCTGCTGTGGGCCCTGCGCACGGCGTGTGCGAAGGCCGAAGGGCGTGACGGTATCCTCGCCGAAGCGGCCCGCGCCGTCAGGGAGGTGGACGCCGTGCGCATTCCGCCGCTCGCCGAGCTCCCGCTCCTCCGCCTCGCCGTCGCTCTCCTCGGCAACCTGGTGCGCTTCGACGGAACGACGCCCGACTGGGTCATCGGGACGATCCTCTGCGGGGTGGCCGACGCGCTCGGCCTCGAGCTGCCGGGGTCGCGTGCATCGCTCGCCTCCCCCAAGGGGTGCCTGTATCGCCAGGACCCGACGCATGGGATGGTGGCCGAGGAGGTCGCAAGTGGCGCGATCCGCCCGCTCCTCGCCCCGGGTCCTTCGGGTCTCATCCTCGTCGGCGACTCGGAGTTCGTGCGCATCCTCGTCGGGGAGGAGCGGTCGACGCCCGTCGCCCCCGACCCGACCGTGTGGCGCCCCCAGCTCGAGGCGGGGCTCGCCTATGTCGAAGAGGTTTCTCCCGAGCAGGCGCAGAGGCTCCTCGACCAGGTCTCGCTCGTGGCCAGCTTCGATGAGCCGCCGGGGCTCATGCAGTCTCTCTCCGCGGACGTGCTGCCCGGGTTCATCGTCCTGCGCGCCAACAATGGACCGGCCGAGGTGGGCGACCAGCTGGTGCACGAGACTTCCCACCAGCTGCTCGATGCGTACCTCGCAGGGCAGCCTGCGTTCGTCGAGGAGCTGCGCCAGGCGCCCTCCGCCTATTCGCCCTTTTTTCACCAGCCGCGGCCCGCGATCAAGCTGCTCCACGGCGTCGTCTCGTACCTCGAAGTGCTGCGCTTCTGGCAGGCCGTGGTCGACCAGGAGGCCTACGGCGCGCACCTCGCGGAGGCCGTGGCCCACACGAGGTTGGCGCATGTCCAGCGCAAGTGCGAGGGGGGGCTGCGTGCCCTCCGCGCGTCGACCTCCCAGGAGACCTGGGCGCGCTGGAGCGAGCACCTCGAAGCCCTGTGCCCGTCGTTCCGACCGCTGTGGGCGCGCCTCGACACCGAAAGGCCCGTCGCCACGAGCGAGTCATTGACCGCGCGCCTCGACGCGCTCGGCTGGCTCAACCCGATCGAGCGCGCGGAGCTGCTGCTTGCGCTCGACGGTCAAAAGCTGTCGCGCGTGTCGGTGTCGCTCGAGCACGGGGCCGAGCTGGCACGGGCGCTCGACCCGCTGGTCTCGCCGCTCTTTTCGCGGCAGGTCTTCTTGACGCGCGCCGAGCAGCTCAAGGGGCGCTTCTCGAACCTGCCCGACGCGACGTTCGAGTACTCCAAGCCGCCGCCCGGAGCGACCGTCTTCGCCTACCTGGCGCGCGACACGGACGCGCTCGTCGCGGCGGTCCGCGACGACGAGGAGAACCGCGCCGGAGCGGCCCTCGGCATCCCCGCGTGCTGCCAGGCGCACTTCGCCTCCCACTGGCACGACGCGATCGAACGCTTCGAGGGGGACCTGCTCGCCTGGGCCATGGATGCGGGCGCAGGCGGACACGGAGCGCCGTTCGACCTTGGGGTGCATCCGCCCGAGACCAACGCCTTTGCGCTCGTCCTCGGTCGGGGGCTGACCTGGCACTTTCCCTGCTCGCTCGACTGCGAGGCGACGGTCGAGTCGATCCGACTCCGCAGGCGCGCCCTCGCGCAGCTGGACGCCGGGCTGGCGGAGGCGTTGTGGGCGGGGCATCGGGCAGCGGTCGTGTGGACGCCGGACCGCGCTTTCTTGGCCGCCCCGATCTCCTGGAGCGGCGGAGCTCCGTCGGTGAACGCTCGCGAGGCTCGCTGCCCGGAGTGGACCCCGGCGCTGCGTCGACTGGCCGACCGCGGCCCGCTCGTCCGTCGGGACGGCGACTGGCGAGACGGAACGGGCCAGAGGGTCGAGGCGCTCCTGCCGCCAGGATCTCACATCGTCCTGTTCGACACGCCCTTCGTCGAGGAGCCGCGCCGCTAAACGTCCACGGCCCGCGCCGGTCCGCGCAACGCGGGGCCGCGGCTAGCGGTAGCCCTCCGCCTGCAGCGAGAACATGCGCGCGTACTGCCCTCCTTGGGCGATCAAGGCGTCGTGCGTGCCGCTCTCGATGATCCGCCCGTGGTCGAGCACGACGATGCGGCTCGCCATGCGCACGGTCGGAAAGCGGTGCGAGATGGTCACGGTCGTGCGCTCGCGCGCGAGCTCCCGGAAGCGCTCGAAGACGGCGTGCTCGGCCTCGGCGTCGAGCGCCGCGGTCGGCTCGTCGAGCACCAAGATGTCGGCCTCCTCGCGAACGAAGGCGCGGGCCAGGGCGATCTTCTGCCACTGCCCGCCCGACAGCTCGCTCCCCTCCTGGAACCAGCGTCCGAGCGGCGCATCGAGCCCCCCTTTGAGCGCTGAGACGACCTCCTCCGCCCCGCCCCGCTCGACGGCGCGGACCAGGCGAGTGTCGTCGTCGAGGTGGTCGACGCTGCCAAAGCCGACGTTCTCGCGCACGCGCAGTTGGTACTGGTTGAAGTCCTGGAACACGACGCCGATGCGCGCCCGAAGAGCGTCGATCGGCCAGTCCGATAGGAGCCTTCCATCGAGGAGGATGCGCCCTTCCGTCGGCTCGTAGAGGCGCGTCAGAAGCTTGATGAGCGTGGTCTTGCCAGCGCCGTTTTCACCCACGAGCGCGAGGCTCTCGCCGCGCGGCACGACGAGGTCGATGTCGCGGAGCGCCCACTCGTCCCGCCCCGGATAGCGAAAGCCGACCCCTTCGAAGCGGACGCCGGCGAACGGAGTCGCCCCTGCCGCCGCAGCCTCGGGCAGCGCCTGGCCGACGGTCACGGGCCGAGGGCGGGCCACCCCCGTCGGGAGATCCAGGTAGGTAAACAGATTCGCCAGGTACAGATTGTGCTCGTAGAGCGAGCCGACCGCGCCCAGCGCGCTCTGGAACAACGACTGCCCCTGACGGAAGGCCAGGATGTAGAGCGACAGCTCCCCAAGGGTGAGGCGCCCTTCGACGGCGCGGAGCGCCATCACCACGTATGCACCGTAGAAGGCGCCCGTAGCGAGGAGGCTGAGCAGGTGGGTCGCGACGCTGCGCCGCCACGTGAGGCGCCGATCTTCATCGTAGAGCGTCTCCGCCAGAGTCTGGTACCGCCCAAGGAGGAGCGGACCGATACCAAACAGCTTCACCTCCTTGGCGTGCTCGTCGTTGGCCAGCACGTACTCGAGGTAGAGCAAGCGGCGCGACTCGGGAGAGCGCCAGTTGCGGATACGAAACGACTGCT
>CAIOHM010000361.1 GCA_903858055.1 uncultured delta proteobacterium | reverse complement strand
TCGCGGATCTCGCGCGCGCAGTGAGCGATTTCGCGGGTGGCTGAAGGGGCCCTGGCCGCTCAGCGCGGGGGCGGATACCACATGACGAGGTAGAACCAGCAATCCTCACGGCCTACGTTCACGTAGTTGTGGTCGACGTCGGCGGTGAAGACGATGGCATCGCCCGCGGTGAGGCGGCGCACATCGCGGCCGATGTGCAGCTCGAGGGTGCCCGCCGTGACGACGAGGTTCTCGCGCGTGCCAGGGCGGTGAGCCTCGGCGTCTTCACGCGAGTGCGGCGCGAGCCAGAGCTCGTAGAACTCCGGCGCATGCGGGTCGCCGAGCGGGAAGAGCGCGCGCGAGGAAAAACGCTGGTCCGCGCTGAGGAGGCGCTTCGCCGTCGCGCGGTGCGTGACCGCGGTGCCGCCGCGCGGCTCGGTCGAGAGAAGCGCCGAGAAGGGCACGCCGAGGGTTTGGGCGATCTTCCAAACGACGCCGATGCTCGGCGCTGCGCGACCGATCTCGATCTGCCCAAGGAGCGTGCGGCTCACGCCCGCCTCGCGCGCGACGAGAGCAAAGGCGCGGCGGTCGAGGTGGTCGCGCCTTCGGTGAGCATCGTCGCCGAGCCGGCGGTTGCGGTCGTGGACGCGAACGTCGACAAGCACGGGACGCGCGCGCTCGCGGAAGCGTACGTGGCGAAGCTCGCGACGCCGGAGCTCCAAGAGGTCGCCGCGCGCGCACACTTCCGCCCGCGCAACGAGAAGGTTCGCGAGGCGCACCGCGCAGAGCTCGCCGAGATTCCGCTCTTCACCGTGGCCGAAGTCACCGGGAGCTGGGCCGAAGCGAAGCGACGCCACTTCGGACAAGGAGCGCTCCTCGACACGATCCTCGAGTCGCGCCGCTGAGCACGGGAGCGGGGAGGAGCTCGCGGGGTCGGGCGCGAGCGCGAAGTCGCGGCGACGGAAAACAGGCGCCCCACGTGAGTCCTCGTGAACCAACAGAAGCGGGCCTCGCTTGTTTCCACGTGGAAACGGGCAACTGCGGTTTCTCGGACCGACTCTGGACGGGCCGTAAGGGCAGGGCCTTCGCCTCACACGCGGGGGCGCGCTACGCGACTTCGGCGGGCTGCACCGGCTGGCCGTCGAGCAAGAGCGTCTCGGGTGCGATGTCGACGTTGCCCGGCCAAACCACCGTCCCGTACTCGACGCGCGCGAGCTCGAAGACGTTTGGCGCGGCGATGCGCGTCCATGGCTCGAGCGAAAGGAGCGGCTTCACGTCGAAGCGCCGATGCTCGCCGTTCGCGTAGACGAGGATGAGCTCGAAGTCGTCGGTCGGCGTCACGTGGAGGAGCTCGTTGCGCATGGTTCGACCTCGGTCACGGGAGGGGGCGAGTTGTCAGCTGGCCTCGCGTGCTCCGAGCGCCCACTGCGTCTTCGCTTCGATCGTGTCGGCCGAGAGGTCCGCGCCGCATTCCCACTCCACGAAGTAGCCGCCGTTCCGAACCTTCGCGAACTCCGCACCGTCGCGCAGCTCCTCGAACGCTTCGAGTTCGAAGTAGGGCCGAACATCGAACACGCCCGAAGCGCCATCGTCGCGGACGACGGTCAGCGTGCCGCCGGGGTTCGCGGTGATGCTTGCAATCCTCATTGATCGAGCCCTCGGATCGGGAACGGCTTGCGGCCCTCGACGGCGAGCGCCCAGTCGGCCTGAAGGTCGTCCTTGTGAATCTCGACCCACGCCGCGACGAGCTTGTGTTTGGCCGGAGGCAGTTCACCCGCGAGCACGCGCCCATCGTCGATGGCGTACACCGCAAACTTGCCCTGGTATTCGGCGTGGATGTGCGGCGCGGAATGCTTGTCGACGTCCTTGAAGAACATGCGAATGAGAATCCCGTAGAACATCGAGATCGTCGGCATCGAGGCGTTGAGCATAGCACGAGCCGGCGGCGCGACCGACCATCGCTCGAGGCGGATCACGCCGTTGCCCGTGCTACGCTGAACTCCCAAGTCGATCGAGGACCGCATCATTCGCGACCCCGCCATCTGCGGAGGGCAGCCGGTCGTGAAGGGGACCCGCGTCCTCGTGCGGGTGATCCTCGGCTACCTCGCGCACGGCGAGAAAGTCGCGGCGATCCTCCGTGGGTTTCCGAGCCTCTCCGAAGAAGACGTTCGCGCCGTGAATGCGTTCGCGGCGGCGTCTGCGAGCGAAGAACTGCTCGCGGAGGCGCCATGAGCAGGCCGAGCCTTCGCCTCACGGTTGCGGTGGCGGCGCTCGTCGCGTGCGCGGCGAGCCTCCTTGGCTGCAGCAT
>CAIOHM010000360.1 GCA_903858055.1 uncultured delta proteobacterium | reverse complement strand
CTCGGCGAAGAGGCGGTGCTGCCGAACGTGCCGACCTACCTCTGCGAGCGGGAGAGCGACCGGAAGTACGTGCTCGAGAACCTCGACAAGCTCGTCGTGAAGGCCGCGAACGAGAGCGGCGGCTACGGCATGCTCATGGGCCCGCAAGCCTCGAAGGCCGAGCGCGAGGCCTTTGCCGACAAGATTCGCGCGAACCCGCGCAACTACATCGCGCAGCCGCTTTTGCAGCTCTCGCGCGTGCCGACCTTCGTCGACGGCGTGCTCGAGGGGCGCCACGTGGACCTCCGCCCCTACGTGCTCTACGACGGCGACGAGCCATGGGTCTTGCCCGGCGGGCTCACGCGCGTGGCGCTCCGCAAGGGATCGTACGTCGTCAACTCGTCGCAGGGCGGCGGCAGCAAGGACACGTGGGTCGTCGAAGCCGCGGCCGCATCCGATCGCCCTTCGGCGGGAGGTGAGTCATGCTGAGCCGCTACGCCGAGTCGCTCTACTGGATGGCCCGCTACGTGGAGCGCGCCGAGAATGCGGCCCGCTTCGTCGACGTGGCCGGGAGCCTTGCCATCGACGAGCCGGAGCGCGCCATCGAGCGCTGGCGCCTCGTGCTCTCCGCGCTTGGCGAGCTCGAGCGCTTCGACGCGATGCACGCGGAGACCACCGAGCGCGCGGTCATTCGCTTTCTCTGCCTCGAGCGCACGAGCCCAAACTCGATCTTCTCGTGCCTGCTGGCGGCGCGCGAGAACGCTCGCGGCATTCGCCCGGTCATTTCGAGCGAGCTGTGGGAGCAGGTGAACCGCGCGTTCCTCTTCGCGCACCGCGCGAGCCAAGAGCCCGGCGCGCTCGACGTGCCGAACGTCTTCCTTGGCGCGGTGAAGCGCGACGCCCACCTCTTCTGGGGTCTCCACGACGGCACGATGACCCACGGCGAAGGCTGGCACTTCGCGCGCCTCGGCGGACTCATGGAGCGCGCGGACCAAATCGCCCGCATCCTCGCCGCGTACGTGGGCCACGGCGAGCTCGCCTCCGAGTTCGTCGAAGAGCACGAGCCCCGCCTCGGCGCGCTCTTGAAGAGCGTGAGCGGCTTCGAAATGTACCGCAAGCGCTTCGGTCGCATCCGCGACGCGCACGTGAACGCCTTCTTGCTCGTCGACCCCGAGTTCCCGCGCTCGGTGCGCCATTGCCTCACGACCGCGCACGCGTCGCTTCGCGCGATCGGCGGCACGCCGCTCGGCATGGACCTCCGCGGCTCCGAGCGCCGCCTCGGACGCCTCGCGGCCTCGTTCGAATACGGCGACCCGGCACCGTCGCGGAAGGAGGTCTTCCGCCTCCTCTCGAAGCTCCAGAACGGCCTCGACGCGGTGCACACGGCCCTCGGCCAAGACTTCTTCTACGCCGACGAAGCATCCCCGGAGGAGAGCGCCGCGCCCCCTTCCGCGCCGAACGACGCCTGATACGCTCGCCGCATGATCGAGCTGCTCCGATCGCCGCGGCGGCTTCTCCTGTTCCTCTTCGAGACCACGCTCCTCGCGCTCGGCGTCGTGAGCGCGGCGTGCCTGCGCCTCGGCGTGCACGACGCGCTCGTGGCGCCTCACCTGCGCAAGAAGGCGCTCCTCTACGCACTGCTCGTCGCCGGAGCGGCCTACTACACGGGCCTCTACGACCGCTCGGGCGTGCGCGGAGGCGCGAGCGTCGCACGGCGCTGGCTCACGGCGGCCGTGGTCGCGACGCCGCTGCTGTTCGTTGCATTCTACCTGTTTCCGCAGCTCACAATCGGACGAGGTATTTTCCTCGCCAGCGTTGCGTTCACGGTCACGGTGCTGCCCGCCTGGCGCATCGCCTACGACACGGTCACGCAGAACGTCGTGAACCCGCGACGCGTGCTCGTCATGGGCACGGGCGAGCTCGCGCTCCAAATCCGCGAGCACCTCGCCATGCACCCCGAGATCGGGGACGCGTGCGTGGGGCTCCTTGCGCGCGACCGTGCGCACGTGGACGAAGAGGCGGGCGTCGTCGGCACGTTTGGAGAGCTCTTCGAGTTCGCGCGCGCGCTGGAGGTCGAGGTCGTGGTCGTCGCGTTCCGAGATCGCCGCGGCACGCTCCCCGTCGAGCAGCTGCTCGAGCTCAAGCTGCGCGGCATCGAATGCCTCGAGGGCACGGACTACTTCGAGCGCCTCGCGGGCAAGCTCTTCGTGCGTGATCTGAAGGCGAGCCAGGTGATCTTCGCCGAGGGCTACCGCATCGATCGCACGCAGCGCCGCCTGAAGCGCATCGTCGACGTCGTCGTGGCGACGGTGGGCCTCGTGCTCGCCGCTCCCCTCATGGCCCTCGTGGCCCTCGCGGTGCGCATCGACTCACCGGGCTCGGTGCTCTACCGCCAAGAGCGCGCCGGTGAGTTCGGCAAGCCGTTCACGATCCTCAAGTTTCGCTCGATGCGCACCGACGCCGAGAAGCACGGCGCGCAGTTCGCGGCGGACGCCGATCCGCGCGTGACGCGCGTGGGCAACTTCATCCGAAAGACGCGCCTCGACGAGCTCCCGCAGCTCTGGAACGTGCTGCGAGGCGACATGAGCTTGGTCGGCCCGCGACCCGAGCGCCCCGAGTTGCTCGTCAACTTCGCCCTCGCCATAG
>CAIOHM010000359.1 GCA_903858055.1 uncultured delta proteobacterium | reverse complement strand
TGGCGGGAGCAAAATCTTTGTTCCCGAGTACGTGCTCCTTGAAATACGCGTACGTGCCGGAGTTGTTCTCACGGCCGTAGAGGACGATGGCGTGGTCGGCGCCGCCGACGTCTTTCCAGTTCGTGACCTCGCCCGTGTAGATCTTCGCGAGCTGTTGGAGCGAGAGCTCCTTGAGGGTGCTCGCCGCGTTGACGTAGACCGCGAGCGCGTCGAGGGCGACGCGGGTCTCGACGGCGTCCGCGTTGCGCTTGGTCTTCACCTCCGCCTTCTCCTTCTCCTTGAGCGGGCGGCTGGCCTGGCAGATGTCGGTCGAACCGTTGATGAGCGCCGCGATTCCGGTGCCCGAACCGCCGCCGGCGATCTGGATCGACGACCCCGCGTTTTGCTTCATGTAAGCCTCGGCCCAGCGCTGGCCCAGGATGACCATCGTGTCGGAGCCCTTCACGGAGATCGAGGCGGCCTGCGGTGCAGCGGCTTTGTTGTCCTGGGCCTTGCGTGCGCAAGCGCCGAGCGAGACGAGGGCGAGAAGAGCGAGGGTAGCGCGGCGGTTGATCATGGGAGTGCGACGCTCGTAGTGGTGCCTCGTGTCGATTCGGTGACAGGGTTGCGACGCTTCACGGAACTCTCACGTCTTTGTCACCGTCGAACTCACCCGAAGCGACCGGAGATGTAGTCTTCGGTGGCACGCTCTTTGGGCCTCGTGAAGATACGCTGGGTCTCGCCGACCTCGACGAGCTTGCCCATGTAGAAGAACGCCGTGCGCTGCGAGACGCGCGCCGCTTGCTGCATGCTGTGCGTCACGATGACGATGGTGAGCTTCTCGCGAAGCTCCGAGATGAGATCCTCGAGGCGCGCTGTCGCGATCGGATCGAGCGCGCTCGCAGGCTCGTCCATCAGGAGCACCTCGGGCTCCACAGCCAGGGCGCGCGCAATGCAAAGACGCTGCTGCTGCCCCCCCGACAGACCGAGCCCCGACTCCGAGAGGCGGTCTTTCACCTCCTCCCAAAGCGCGGCGTTACGGAGCGCCTTCTCCACGCGCACCGCGAGCTCGGCCTTGTCGTTCATGCCCGCGATTCGCAGCCCGTAGGCTACGTTGTCGAAGATGCTCTTCGGGAACGGGTTCGACTTTTGGAACACCATGCCGACGTGCCGCCGCACCACGACCGGGTCGACGTCGGGGCCGTAAATGGGTTGGCCGTCGAGCTCGACCGCGCCGGTGACGCGCACGCCTTCGATCGTGTCGTTCATGCGGTTCAGCGAGCGAAGGAACGTGCTCTTTCCGCAGCCACTGGGCCCAATCAGCGCGAGCACCTGGTTCTCGCCCACTTCGAGGTCGACCTCGTGCACGGCCTGCTTGTCGCCGTAGAAGACCGAGAGGCCCTTCGCCCGCATCTTCACGATGAGGGGCAACTCGGGGGACGAACGAACGGTCGTGCTCATGAGGGTCTCGCGCGCGTGCGTACAGAGGAGGGGGCCGAGCACCGTGGACGGGCCCGGTGAACGTTGCCTACGCGGCGCCCCGTGGCCCCTTGGTGCCCGTTGTGTGACGGTTCTGTGTCGCCCGCGAACGGTCTCGCACTCGTGCGCAACTTGTCACGCAAACGACAAATGGTGAGCGCACTTTGCGCCGCATGGTCGTCCACCGTCACGCGTTCGTTTCGCTCACGTTGCTCATCACGGCTTCTGCCCACGCGCAGGAGGCTCCCGCCACTGCGCCCGCGGAGAAGGTCGATGCCGCCGCGCCCGTCGCGCCGAAGGCACCCGAGGCAAAGGAGCACAAGGACGCCAAGTGGTACGACAAGCTCTCCATCCGCGGATACACGCAGATTCGCTACAACAACCTCTTCCAGACCGACCCGCTGCTCACGTACCCCCAGAACGACAAGGGCATCGGCGGCAGCGCGGGGTTCACGATTCGCCGCGCGCGCTTGCAGCTCCTCGGCGACATCCACCCGCAAGTCTACCTCTACTTCCAGTCCGACTTCGCCGCAGACGCGGGCACGACGATGCACGTGGCGGCGATTCGCGACCTCTACGCCGACATCGCCCTCGATCAGGACAAAGAGTTCCGCTTCCGCGTCGGTCAGTCCAAGGTGCCCTTCGGCTTCGAGAACATGCAGTCGAGCTCGAACCGCGCACCGCTCGATCGCACCGAGGCCATCAACTCGGCGACCCCGGGCGAGCGTGACCTCGGCGTCTTCTTCTACTGGGCACCGAAAGAGATTCGCGCGCGCTTCAAGCACCTCGTGGACTCGGGGCTGAAGGGCTCGGGAGACTACGGCGTCGTCGGCTTGGGAGCCTACAACGGGCAGACGGCGAACCAGAAGGAGCAGAACGACACGCCCCACGTCGTCGCT
>CAIOHM010000358.1 GCA_903858055.1 uncultured delta proteobacterium | reverse complement strand
GCGCTCTGGCGCGCGCTCGACCAGGGCGTCGTCGACGTGATCGGCTCCGACCACGCGCCGCACACACGCGCCGAGAAGGAAAAAACCTACCCTGCGTCACCCTCGGGCATGCCCGGTGTGCAGACGCTCCTGCCGCTCATGCTCGACCACGTGCACGCCGGTCGTCTCTCGCTCACGCGCCTCGTCGACCTCGTCTGCCACGGCCCCGCGCGCATCTACGGCATCGCGCGCAAGGGTCGCCTCGCGGTCGGTCTCGACGCCGACCTCACGCTCGTGGATCTCGAGCGGCGCGTGACGCTCACGCACGCGGCCATGGCCTCGCGCTGCGGGTGGACCCCCTTCGACGGCTTGGCGGTCACGGGCTTTCCGATCATGACCGTGCTTGGCGGTCGCGTCGTGATGCGCGAGGGCGAGCTCCTCGGCGCCCCCGCGGGCGGTATCGTGGCCTTCGAAGAAGCGCTCTGATTCCGCCACGTTCGCCGCACACGGTTGCAGACGTACGGCGCGATTGTGTGGTTGAAAGTTCCCATGCGCCGGACCCGACCCTTCGAGCGACGTTCCCTGTGTGTGCATCTCCCGCTTGCGCTGCTCGTCGTGAGCGGGTGCGGGGGAGGCGAGGCGGGCGTTCGACTGGGCGGCACCACGGACGCCGGTGTCGCGGCCGACGCGGCGGGGGCAGCGGACGCGGCCATGGCCTCCGACGCAGGCTCCGCGTCCGATGCGAGCGTGGTGCAAGACGCAGGCTCCGCGGTCGATGCGAGCGTGGTGCCCGACGCAGGCTCCCCGGTCGATGCCAGCGTGAGCGCCGATGCGGCCGCCGCCAGGGACTCCGGGTCGGTTTCGGTGTCGGACGCGGGGTCCCCGGCCCAAGACGGCGGGGGTCCGGCGGCGACGTGTCAGCCGGCGGCGTGGGTCGACGGGCGACCGGTTCACGGGAATGCGTCGCCCCTCGTTCGGGAAGACCCCGCATGCGGGCTCACCTACGGCCGTTACGCCGCGCGTGGGGCCTCGGTCGCCGATCAGTTGGTCCCGGATTTTTCCTTCGCCGGCTACGAAGGCGGCGGCGTGGCGCTTCCGCTCGTAGGTGCGCCGACCGTCGCCGTTTCCGCGGTGGCAGGGGACAACCGTGCACGCATCCAAGCGGCGCTCGATACCGCCGCGGCGCAGCCCCGCGGGCCCGATGGCTTCCGCGCCGTCGTGGTGTTGGCGCCGGGCACGTACGAGGTCGATGGCACGCTCTACGTGCGCGCCTCGGGTGTGGTGATCCGCGGCGCCGGGCAATCGCCCGCGGGCACCGTGATCGTCGCGACGAAAGCCGCGCAGCACGAGCTGCTCGTCGTGGAGAAGCAAGGGCTCGGGCTTCGCGAGCAAGCCGGCACGCGCGTCGCGATCACGACGCCCGCCGTGGCCGTGGGGAGCCGAAGCTTCGAGGTCGCGAATGCCGCGGGCTTCGTGCCCGGCGACGAGGTGGCGGTGGTGCGCACCCCGAATCAAGCGTGGATCAACGCGCTCGGCATGGGGTCGCAGGGGTGGACGCCGAGCTCGTACGAGCTCGAACACGGCCGGCGCATCACGGCCGTTGCGGGGAACCGGATCACCGTCGACGCGCCGCTGGTCGATGCCTTGACGCAGGCGTGGGGCGGCGGGTCGCTTGCGCGCATGGTCGCTCCCGGTGAGCTCGATCACTGCGGCGTCGAAGACCTGCGCCTCGAGTCGCGCTTCGCGGGGCCGCAAGACGAAGCCCACGGGTGGAACGCGGTCACGTTCAAGGGCGTGCGCGACGGCTGGGTGCGGCGCGTGACGTCGGTCGCGTTCGGCTACGCGGCCGTCGAGCTCGCGGAAGGGTCGCGCTTCAACACCGTGGAAGAGGTCGCCCAGCTCGACCCCGTCTCGCGCATCGACGGCGGGCGGCGCTACTCGTTCTACGTGGACAAGGGCGCGTTCAACCTCTTTCAGCGCTGCTACGTGCGCAACGGGCGCCACAACTTCGTCACCGGCGGCCGGGTCGTCGGGCCCAACGTGTGGGTGGACTGCGCGTCCGTGCAAAACCACTCGGACGAGGGGCCGCACCACCGCTGGGCCACGGGCATGCTCCTCGACAACGTGCGATCCGAGGAGATTCGCGTTCAAAACCGCTCCGACTCGGGCTCGGGTCACGGCTGGGCGGGCGCGCAGACCATGTTCTGGAACGTCGCCGCGGACCGGATCACCTCGGACGCTCCCCTCGGCGCGATGAACTGGGTCGTCGGCGGCACGGGCACGAAGACCGAGGGAAGCTTCGCGCCCGGTGAGCCCTTCGGGATCTGGGAGCAACACGGCTCGCGTGTCGCGCCACGGAGCCTCTACTTCGCGCAGCTGCGCGCGCGGAAGGGCGCCGCGGCGGTGGAAGCCGTCACGACGCCGGCGCAGCGCGCGGGCACCATCTGGCACCAGCTCGAAGCATGGGCCGGGCAGGAGCGCCTCGACGCGATCGATCCTGCGCGGGCGGCCCAGTGCTCGGGCCTCTTGCGCGACGAGGTCTGCTGCGCGTTGGCGTGCGGCACGTGCGGCGGGACCGGGTGCGCGAGCCGACCGGGCGGGTCTTCGGCGTGCTGCCTCGGGAGCATCCGCGCGGCCGGGCGCTCGTGTGCGCAGTTCCCGCCACCGTGCGTCGTGCCGTGAAGGCGCACGCGGCGGGTCGTCCTCTGCGGAGCTGAAAATGGCCTCGCGGTTACGCGCTCGCCGCGCCGGGCCTCACCGCGCCCAACATGGCGCGCCACTGCTCGAGGCGGTCGTGCCAGTCCGGACGCTCCTCCTTGCAGAGTGCATCGAACACCTCTTCGGCGTCGACGCGGCGCTCGAGGCCCAGGTACGCCTTCATGAGGTTCGCGCCGACGAAGAAATCGTGAAGGTCGGGGCGGAAACGCGGGCGCACGCGCGTCACGAGGGTCTCGAACTGCCCGGCCTTTCCGAGGTCGCCGCTCATCTGCAGCAGGAGGTCCGAGGGGATCGGGTCCGGCGCCATCGCGAGGGCCTCGTCGTGGTAGCGGGAGGCCTCCGCGAAGTTGCCGTGGGCCAGCGAATAGCCAGCTCGCACGAGGCGCGCGCGCCAGCTTCCCGGCAGCGCGGCCACGGTCTCGCAGGCGAGACGCGTGCCCTCGGGGCCTCCCTTTTGGCGGGCGCGGTCCACGAACCAGCCGAAGGTGAAGCCGTGGTTCGGGTCGAGCGTGAGGGCCTCCCACAGCAGCGTGCCCACGCGCTCGTCGTCGCCGCGCGCTTCGTGAACGCGGGCGAGGTTTGCGAGGACGAGCGCGTCGCGG
>CAIOHM010000357.1 GCA_903858055.1 uncultured delta proteobacterium | reverse complement strand
CTCTACCACTGAGTTACTCCCGCGGAGGGAGGCCGGTTGTCTCATGACCGCCCCCATGCGTCAAGGACTTTTTTCCTGCCGTCGACGATTCTGGGCGATGCACCGACTCGCGAAGGCCTCGAGCGCACGACGGAGCCCCGGCGTGCTCGCGTAGAGCTCCGACGCTACGGCCGCGCGCGCGACGTCGACCTGGGCATCGTCGCCCGCGAGGCAGGCACACGCGAGGCGGCCACGCACGATCGCGCGCGCGATCGCCGTGGGCAGACCTCCCAGGTCGAGCCCGCTCGCCGCCTCTGCGCCTTCGATGCATGCGTCGCGCAGAAACGCTTGCTGCGCGCGGAAGGCACTTCGCACTGCGGGCTCCGCGGGTCCACGCCACCGCTCGAGCGCGATCGCGAAGCGGTACGGGTCGGGCTCAGGCTCGTCGCGGCGCACGGCCGGCGTCAGCCACGCACGCACGATCTCCGGCGTCGAGGCGTCGCTCGCGAACGCGCGCTTGAACTCCAGCGCGCGCCGACGTCCGTCGTCGACGCTGCGCTCGAGGATCTCCTCGTAGCGACGCGCGGCCTCGCCCCCCTGCCCTGCGTTCCAGAGCAGGTCAGCCTCGCGCGTCGCGGCTTCGTCGCGCCCCAAGGCCCCGAGCCCCTCGTCGCCTGCGAGCGTGCGGTAGGCCAGCAGGCGGTCGTTCGGCTCCTCGATCGAAGCCGCGAAGAGCCTCACGGCGGGGCTGCGCGGGTCGAGCATGCGCGCGCGCTCGAGGTTCGTGCGTGCCGCTTGAGCGCGACGCTCGCGCGCGCACACGTCGGCCTCGGCCAGGGCTCCGTCGACGACATGAGGGCAGACGCGGGCGGCGAGCCCCGGCGCACCAAAGCGTGCCATCGCGACGCGCTCCTCCTGCGCGCGGACGGGCACCTCACCTACCCACGCGCGAAAACCGTCGTCGAGCGCCACCCAGGAGCTCTGCGTGAGACGCGTGAGCTCCCCTCCGCCATACCACTGGCGGACGACCTCGCCGCCGAAGCGCTCGCGCACGAAGGTCACGAACGCGCCGGCCACGGTGTATCCACGCCCAGCGTTTCCACCGAGAAACGAGAGATCAAAGAGCCCCTCGGCGCGCGGGAGGATCCCGCGCTTCAGCATGGCCGCAGCCCAGGCGCGCTCGGTGAGCACGTCTTCGTGAGGCGCGGCAGCGACGGCCATGCCTTCGACGAGCCCCGGGCTCGCGACGAGGCCACCAAAGCGCCCCGGTACACGGAGCGGCCCCTTGGCGAGCGCGCCTGCGATCACGTGCGCGAGCTCGTGGCCGAGCACGGGGTGCGGATAACTTGTACCCTGCACGTACACCTCGGCACGCCAAGGCTTGGCGACGAGCGTGTCCGCGGCCCCGACGAGGCGGGCCTTCTCCGCGCCGTCGCGGAAGACGAAGACATCGATGAGCCCTGGAAAATCGACGCCCATGAGCGCTTCGATGGCACGCCGCTGCTCGGCGGCGTCGCGCGCGAGGCGCCGAACGACCTCCGGAGGCAGGGTCCCCGACGCGTGCACGATGCAATCATTCTCTTCGGCGTGCTGAGGCAAGAGCTCCTCGAGGCGCACGTCGGTGACCCACGTCCCGAAACGAAGACCGAGCGGGGCGATCGCCGCCATGGACACGAGCACGCCCCACGCCGCCGCCTCGCGGAGCGCCACCGGAACGAGCGACGACGCGGCCAAGAGCGACACCAGGCACGCCCCGGCGACGAGGGCCCGATGCGCCGCGAACGGCCCCTCGAGGCGCAGCACCGTGTCGTAGAGGGGGCCGGAAAAATAGCCACCAAACGCGTCGAATGCGTGAACCGTCGGCGTGGCGAAGAAGATCGCGACCGATACGGCGAGGCTCGTGAGCGGTACTGCCGCCGCGAGCACGAGCGCCTTTCGGTCCGACCACAGGTGGGCCGCGTGAACGCCCCAGAGGAGCGCGAGCGCGACCCCGAGCCCGAGCGTAGAACACTCGTAGGCGACGTCTTCGAGGGGGGCGCACGCGCCAAAGCGGAGCCACGGCGTCACGGCGCCAGCGAGCACCGCACCCATGACTTCGGCGTACGTCACGAGCAAGCCACGTGCGTCGACACCGGCGAGGACGCTTCGCGCTCCCGCGATCGCGACGAGCGTTGGCAGCACGATTCCCAGGACGAGCGCGTGCTCGTACCCGGGACCATGCACGAGCGGGGCCCATGCGACCGCCACGCTCAACAGGAACGCCGCCGCGAGGCTCGCGCGCCGTGTCCGGCTCACTCCGTTGCGATCTCCGAAGCCGAAGACGGCGCAGACTTCGGGACCATCCCGCTCGGGTCGAGCACGAGCGGCAGCACCTCGTCGACCTTGTGCACGAGATGGACCTTGAGCGCGTCACGGACCTCTTTCGGCACGTCGGCGAGGTCGGCCTCGTTCTTCGCGGGGATGAGCACCTCTTTGCACCCGGCTCGGTGCGCCGCGAGGAGCTTCTCCTTGATTCCGCCGACGGGGAGCACGGCGCCGCGCAGCGTGATTTCGCCCGTCATCGCGATGTCGTTCTTGAGCGGGCAGCCGAGCAGCAGCGAGGTGATCGCCGAGAACATGGTGATGCCCGCCGAGGGACCGTCTTTCGGCGTCGCGCCCTTCGGTACGTGCAGGTGCACGTCGATGTCTTTCAGGAAGTCCGCCGCGAGCCCGAGGCGCTCGGCACGGCTGCGCACGAAGGTCATGGCCGTGTGCGCCGACTCGCTCATCACGCTCTTCAAGTTGCCCGTGACCGAAATGGCTCCGCGACCCGGCATCTTCGAGGCCTCGATGAAGAGCACGTCGCCGCCCGAGGGCGTCCACGCGAGGCCCATGGAGACTCCCGGGACCATCGTGCGCTCCGCGAGGTCAGGCGCCTGACGCGCAGCACCGAGGATCTTCTCGACGGTCTCGCGATCGGCCGTCACGAGATCGGCGTGCCCTTCCGCAAGGCGCATGGCCACGTGGCGGCACACGCTCCCGATCTCGCGCTCGAGCCCGCGCACGCCCGCTTCGCGCGTGTAGCCCTCGATGATCGCGACGAGGCCGTCTTCGGTGAACTCGAGGCGCTCGTCGGTGAGGCCGTGGTTCGACAGGTTCTTCGGGACGAGGTGCTGGCGCGCGATCGCGAGCTTCTCGGCGCGCGTGTAGCCCGGCACGTGGATGACCTCGAGGCGGTCGTAGAGCGCGTCGGGAATGCGCGACTCGTCGTTGGCCGTGCACAGGAAAATGACCTGCGACAGGTCGAACGGCACGTCGAGGTAATGGTCTTGGAACGTGTCGTTCTGCGCCGGATCGAGCACCTCGAGGAGCGCCGCCGCCGGATCGCCCGCGTTGTCGACGCCGAGCTTCTCGATCTCGTCGAGCACGAGGACCGGGTTCTTCACCTGCACCTTCTTCAGCGCCTGCACGATGCGCCCCGGGAGCGCGCCCACGTAGGTGCGCCGGTGCCCGCGGATCTCCGCCTCGTCGCGCACACCGCCGAGCGCGATGCGGTGGTAGTGACGGCCCATCGAGCGCGCGATGCTGCGCCCGAGCGAGGTCTTGCCTACTCCTGGGGGCCCAATGAAGCAGAGGATGGGACCCTTTTTGTCCGCGCGCAGCTTGCGCACCGCCACGTACTCGAGGATGCGCTTCTTGACCTTCTCGAGACCGTAGTGGTCTTCGTCGAGGCAGCGCCGCGTGGCTTCGACATCGAGCAGGTCGGTCGTCGCGTTCGCCCACGGCATGTCGCAGAGCCACTCGACGTAGGTGCGCGCGACGTTGAACTCGCCGCTCTGCGACGACATGTTCGCCATGCGCGCGATCTGCTTGCGCGCGACCTTGGAGACGTCTTCCGGCATGCGCGCCTTGCGGATTCGCTCGCGCAGCTCGTCGATTTCTTCTTCGTCTTCTTCGCCGAGCTCCGCCTTGATTTGCTGCATTTGCTCGCGCAGGAGCTCTTCGCGCTCGCGGCGACCTTCTTCGGCGATGAAGGCGCTCACCTTGTGCTTCGCCGAGAGCACGTCGAGGTGCTTGTGCACGGCGAGCGTCACGCGATCGATGCGTGCGAGCGGGTCGAGGGTCTCGAGAATCGCTTGCTTCTCCTCGAGCGTGAGCTGGTCGATGGCGAGGTTCGCGGTGATGAGGTCCGCCAGCGTGGCCGGTTCGCGCACGTTGTCGATGACCTGCGCGAGTTCCTTCGGGAGGTTCGGCACGAGCGGCAAGAGGCGCCGCACGAGAGACCGAAGCTCGTTCGCTTTGCCGTCGAGCTCGGGGGTCCGCTCGAGATCATCGGGGATTCGCTCGTAGCGGGCGCGCGCGTAGGGTTCGAGCGAGACGGGCTCGACGATGCGCATGCGGCCGATGCCGT
>CAIOHM010000356.1 GCA_903858055.1 uncultured delta proteobacterium | reverse complement strand
GGGCGCCTGGTTCGTGCAGCTCTGGGCCGAGTCCCTCGGAATGACCGACCTCACGGGGCGTAAGGCCGCGGGCCCCGCGGGTCCGGTCGCAGGCGTGGGGCCCACCGACCAGCACTCGTTCGCGCAGCTGCTCCTCGAGGGGCGCCGCGACAAGTTCGTGCTCTTCCTCGACGCGCTCGGCACGCAGACGAGCCCGGTGCTCGAGCCTCATCGCGGCTTCGGCGACGCGCTCGAACCCATGCGCGGTCGCTCGCTCGGTGAAATCCTCTCGCTCGAGTGCTTCGCCACGGAGCTCGCGCTCTCCGGTGAAGGCCGCCCTTCCGCGGCGATCCGCTTTCACCACGGCGTCGACGCGCGGAGCCTCGGCGCGCTCTTCGTGCTCTTCGAGACCGTGACCTACCTCGCGGGCGCCATGTACGGCATCGAACCGTACGACCAACCGGGTGTGCAGCTCATCAAGGCGCACATCAAGGAGGGCCTCTCGAGCGGCGTCGGCGACGGCACCCAGCCCGACGACCGCCTCGGGCGCGAGCGCCGCTTCAACGGCGGATTCCCGCTTCAGTTGCCTTCGCTGCGCGGCAATTGAGTCGCGGCGCAGCCTCCGATACGCTTCGTCCCGTGTCCTCCAAGAATCCCCCCGCCGATCGCCCCTCGCGACCGCGTCTCTCGTCGGCGCCCTCGCTGAAGCTCCAGGGCTTCGTCGTGGTCATCCACGGGCCGGAACGCGGACGCCGCTTCGTCGTCGGAGAGGGACCGTTCGTGATCGGTCGCTCGCCCGAAGCGAACCTCGTCATCAACGACGAGCGCGTGAGCCGCCAGCACGCCACGATCGTTTGCGAAGACGACGAGTGGCGCATTCGAGACGGCGCCTCGCGCAACGGCACGTTCCTCAACGAGGCGCGCATCACCGACGAACCTCTCCGCGATCGCGATCGCATCCGCATCGACCGCTCGGTGCTCCGCTTCCGCACCGCCACGGACATCGAGGCCGCGTACCACGACGAGATCTACGAGCTGATGCGCGCCGACGGCCTCACGGGGCTCGCGAACGATCGCGTCCTCTCCGATGCCATCGATCGCGAGGTTCGTCGCTCGGAGCGCTACCGCCGCCCGCTCACGCTGGTGCTCTTCGAGGTCGATCGTTTCCCCGAGGCCGTGAAGGCCTACGGCGGACAAGGCGGCGACGCGGTGCTCATGCAGCTCGCGGAGCTCCTGCTCCAGCAGTTTCGTCGCGACGACGTCTTCTGCCGCCTCGACGGCGAGCGCTTTGGCGTGCTCGTACCGGAGGTCGAGGGCCTCAACGCCCTCACGATCGCCGACAAGCTCTGGCGCACGGTGCGCGACGCAGTCTTCGTGAACGACGCCGCACAGCAAATGCGCGTGACCGTGAGCGTGGGCCTCGCGAGCCTCGACGGCGAGCGCCGCACGCGCGAGCAGCTGCGTACGGACGCGCTCCGAGCCCTCGAGCGCGCCCAGGATCGCGGCGGAAACTGCATCGAGGCCGCCCTCTTCCGGCCAACCGGCAGCGCCTAGTCTCGGGCCGCTCCGCCGTCGTTCTTCGGTCGCGAGGCTCGCGAGCCTGCTAGCGAACGCGCATGGCTCAGGCCACTCGCTTCGTATGGCTCCCTGTGTTCGCGCTCGCCTGCTTTTTCCTGGCGCGCAGCGCGACCGCGCACGAACGTCGCCCCACGGTCCTGGTCATCGACTCGTACGGAGGGTCCTGGGAGACCGCACGGCAAGTGGCCGCGGGCCTGCGTCGCGACGTGCACGGCAAGAACGGCGCACCACTCGAGTTCGTCGAGGTGTCGCTCCGCCCGGGCCACGAGGGGGCCTCGTCCGTCGAAGAGCCGCTGCTCGACTACGTGAACGCGCTCTTTCGCGAGGAGGCGCCCGTCCTCGTGGTCGCGCTGGGGCGTGCGGCCGGTCGCTTCGTCTTCGAGCACCGCAGCCGCGTCTTTCCCGCGGCACCGAGCCTGACACTCCTCGCGATCCGCCCGGATTTCGCCGCACTCCCGCTCGGCTCGAACGACGCGTACGTGAGCTTCGAGTTCGACGTGGCCTGGGTCATCGACACGCTGCTTCGCACGTTCCCGTCGACGCATCGGCTCTTCATCGTCTTCGGGCACACGGCCTCGGAGCAGCGCCTCCGCGAGGCGTTCAAGCCCTTCTTCGCCGCGCAATACCCAGGCCTCGCCGTCATGTGGGCGAACGACCTCACGCTGCAAGGGCTCACGGACTCGGTCGCTCAACTGCCGAGCGATTCGCTCGTCGTGTACGGCGGCTTCGACGTCGACGCCGCGAACGAACGGGTCGAAGACGCGATCGCGCTGCCTCGTGTGCTTTCGAGCGCCAGCGTCCCCACGGCGGCCGTCTACGCGGACAAGCTCGGCAGCGGCGTCGCCGCCACGGCCCACGCGGACGTCGAGACCTACGTACGCGAGGCATCGAGCGCCGCACGCGAGCTCGTCGCGGGCACGCCCGCCGTGAACCTCCGAACGGCTCCGGCCCCCGCCATGCGCGCGAGCTTCGACGCGCGCGCCCTCGAACGCTTCGGGGTCGATCGGAGCCTCGTGCCGGCCACGGCCCACGTCGTCAACGACCGCGCACGGGCCTGGTCCGAGGGCGGCGCCGTCGTGACGATCGGCGCGGTCTTCCTGGCGCTTCAGGCGCTGACGGCGATCGCCCTCGCGCTCGGGTGGCGGAGAGTTCGCGCGCGCCAAAACGAAGTGCGTGCAGCTTACACGCGGGGCATGCAGCTGCGCGAGACGATCATCGGCCGCCGCACCGGCGAGGCGCGCGTGTACCTGACACGGCGCATCGCTCGCCTCTCGGCGGAGACGTCGAACCCGACTCGACGCCGCACGAACGAGGAGGCGACCCCCGATGACCACGAGGGCGCCCTCCGTGATCTCGGCGCGCGCGTCGAGGAGGCACTCGTCCGCGTCGCACCGGGCACGCTCGATGATCTCGGTCTCGAGGCGGCGCTCCGCGTCGAGTGCGGCGCGCGGCGCGAAGAGTCCTCGCTCGACGTGCTCTTCGCGGGGCGAGCCCCTGCGGTCGGGCTCTCGAGCGAGCTCGCCGTCACGCTCTTGCGTGCCCTGCAAATGCTGCTCGACGCCACGTCCGCCGACGCGACGCCGCGCACGGTGAACGTCACGCTCACCGTCGAAGCGGAGCGCGCGCTCTTGCGCATCGACGACGCGCTCTTCGCCAAGAGCCCAGGGCTCGCCCGCGATGCCGCGTTCGTGCGCGCGTTCGACGACGTGCGCGCGCTGCTCCACGCCGTCGGCGGAGGAGCGTCGATCGAAGCGAACGCAGGTGACTCCCACGTCATCGCGTGGGTACCCGCGTTCGCCTGAGCGCCCTACGAGCGGCTCGAGGCGCGGCGCTTGGTCGCGCTTACGCTCCCCGAGGCCGACGCCGTTGCCTTGGTCGTGGCCGAGGCCGTCCCGACCGAGGCCGTCGCCGCGCGGGCGAGGGAGCGACCGGTCGGAGTCTTTGCGTGGAGGAGCTGCGCCGGCGTGCCTTCGAAGACGAGCATGCCGCCATCGGGTCCGCTGCCGGGGCCGAGCTCGATGACCCAGTCCGCCGCCGCGACGACGTCGAGGTGATGCTCGACGACGACGAGCGTGTCGCCACGATCGACGAAGCGCTGGAAAACGCCGAGCAGCGTACGCACGTCGGCGAGGTGCAGCCCCGTGGTCGGCTCGTCGAGGACGTACATGGTCGGCGCGTGGGCCGAGCCGGCCGTGAGCTCCGTCGCGAGCTTGAGGCGCTGCGCTTCGCCGCCGCTGAGCGTGGTCGAGGGCTGACCGAGCGCGAGGTAACCCACGCCGAAATCGTCGAGGGTCCGCAGAGGGCGCGCGATGCGCGGGTGGTTCACGAAGAACGCCGCCGCGTCGTGGACCGTGAGGCGGAGCACGTCGCCGATCGAGAGGCCTTGGTAGCGAACCTCGAGCGTGGAGGGCTCGAAGCGCGCGCCGCCGCAGGTCTCGCAAACCGTGGTGACATCGGGCAGAAACGCCATCTCGGAGACCACGTAGCCCTGGCCCTCGCAGGTCGGGCAGCGACCGCCGCCCTTGGCGTTGAACGAGAACCGTGCGGGCCCGAAGCCGCGCACCTTGGCCTCGGGCAACCCCGCGAAGAGCTTGCGAACGTCGTCCCAGATGCCGAGGAACGTGGCGGGAACGCTCCGCGGCGAGCGCCCGATCGGCGACTGATCGACGGCGACCGCGCGCGCGACCTTACCGCCCATGCGCAGGCGGCGGTGCTCGAGGGGCTCGTCGGTCACGAGGTCGAGCGCTTGGCGTACCGCGGGGTAGAGCACGCGTCGCACGAAGGTGCTCTTGCCGCTGCCGCTCACGCCCGCGACCACCACGAAGCGCTCGGCGGGCACGCGCACGTCGAGGTCCTTCAGGTTGTGCGCGCACGCGCCCTCGACGATGATGTGCTCTTCCGCTGCTTTTCTCTTGGGTTTCTCGACGAGCACGGTCTCGCGGAGCTCACGCCCCGTGAGGCTCGTCGGCGACGCGAGCACCTCCGCGGCAGGCCCCGCCGCGACGATGTGGCCGCCGTTCCGCCCACCCCCGGGACCAAGCTCGATGAGGTGATCGGCCGCACGGATCGTGTCCGAGTCATGCTCGACCACCAGCACCGTGGAGCCCGTGTCGGCGAGCGCACGCAGGTTGCCGACGAGGCGCTCCGTGTCGACCGGGTGCAGGCCGATCGTCGGCTCGTCGAGCACGTAGAGCGCCCCCGTGAGCCCGCTGCCGAGCTGTGCGGCGAGACGAAGGCGCTGCATTTCCCCGCCCGAGAGCGAGAGTGCGGGCCGCTCGAGGGCCAGGTACGAGAGGCCAATGCGCTCGCAGAACGCGAGACGCCGCTCGAGCTCGCGATGCGCCGCCTCGGCGATGGGCCGCTGCTCCTTCGGGAACTGCCACGCGCGCACGCGGTCGAGGGCCTCGCCGACGGAGGCGCGCGCAAAGGCCGGGTACGTCGTGCCGAAGAGCTTCACCGAGCGCGGGAGCGGCGCGAGGCGCGAGCCGTCGCAGCTCGCGCAGGCGATCTCATGGGTGCCGAGATCCCAGGCCTCTTTTCCGTCGCGGAGCCCCGTGCCCTCGCAGTCTTCGCACTGGCCCTGCTTCGTGTTGAACGAGAACCAGCGCGGGTCGAGATCGGGCACGCCCGTGCCACAGGCGATGCACGCGCGGCGCGTACTCAAGAGCTCTTCACCGGGCGCCGGCACCGCCGAAACGTCACCGGCCGCGACACGAACGGCCCCCTCGCCCAGCGCGAGGGCCAGATCGAACCAGCTCCGCTCGAGGCGCTTCGGTGCGCCGGAAAACACCACGAGATCGATCGTGTGCTCCTTGGTCTTGGCGAGCTTGGGTGCAGGGTCCGTCGGGCGGAGCTCGCCGTCGACGCGGGCCTGCGTGATGCCGCTGCGATGCGCGCCCGTGAAGACGTCGAGGTACGTGCCCTTTCGGGCGCGCACGGCCGGGGCGTAAACCGTGATCGTCCCCTGCTTGCGCGCGCGCAGCGACGTGAAGAGGTCGTCGGGGCCGACCGGGCGAATGGGGCCGCCGCACTTGGGGCAAGGCACGTCGCCGACCTTCGCGTAGAGAAGGCGGAGGTAGTGGGCGACCTCGGTCACGGTCGCGACGGTGGAGTTCGCGCCGCCCCGCGAAAGGCGCTGCTCGAGCGCGATCGATGGCGGCACGCCGAGCACCCGATCGACCTCGGGCCGCGGCAGCGTGGGCAAGAACTGACGCGCGTAGGGTGTCAGCGTCTCCATGAAGCGCCGCTGGCCCTCGGCGAAGATGACGTCGAAGGCGAGGCTGCTCTTCCCGCTCCCGCTGGGGCCGGTCACCACGCAGAGCGACCCATGCGGGATCGTGCACGAGACCGCCTTGAGCGAGTGCTCGCGGGCTCGCTCCACGTGGATCGCGGGAGCCGCCGGGGGAGGCTTCACGCGGTCTTGGCGGGTGACGAACGCGAAGCGCTGCTTGTGCGCAACGAGCGATTTTCCGGTCTTCGAGCCGCTCTTGGCGATCTCGGCTGGCGCCCCCTCGGCGACGACGCGACCGCCCGCGGGCCCACCGCCCGGCCCCAGATCGATGACCCAGTCGCAGCGCGCGATGAGGTCGAGATCGTGCTCCACGAGCACCACCGAGGCGCCCTCGTCGACGAGCGCGTGCATGGCTTCGATGACGGCGGCCGCGTCCTTCGCGTGCAGACCGGCGCTCGGCTCGTCGAGCACGAAGAGCGTGCCCTTCACGTCGTGACCGAGGGCGCGCGCGAGCTTGAGGCGCTGCGCTTCGCCGCCGCTCAACGTGGAGAGCGGCTGACCGAGCTGCAAATACCCGAGTCCGACGCGCACCATCGGCGCGAGGGCGCGGCGCAGCACGTAGTCCGGTTCGCTCGGTGTGTCGAAGTGCCGGAGCGCGTCTTCGACGGGCATCGCGAGGACCTCGTCGACACGGAGTCCGCGCAGCGTGACGTCGAGCACCTCCTGACGGAAGCGCTTGCCCTGGCACACGGGGCACGGGATCGACACGTCCGCGAGGAACTGCATCTCGACGGTCTCGTGGCCTTCGCCGGCGCAGGTCTCGCAGCGCCCACCGGCCACGTTGAAGGAGAACGCCGCAGGCTTGAGGCGTCGCCGAACGGCCTCGGGAGTCGAGGAAAAATGCGCACGGAAGCGATCCCACGCCTTCGTGTACGTGGCCGCATTTCCGCGCGCGGTGCGGCCGAGCGGGCTCTGGTCCACGAGCACCACGCCGGTGAGCCCTTCGTGGCCCGCGATGCGCTCGTGCGCGCCTGGCGCTTCCCCGGTGTAGTCTCCAAGGAGCCGCGCCACGCCGCGCGCGATGACCTCTTCGGCGAGCGTGCTCTTGCCGCTGCCGCTCGCACCGGTGATCGCGCACACGACCCCGAGCGGCACGCGCACGTCGACGCGCTGGAGGTTGTGCTCGCTCGCGCCGCGCACGTCGAGCCAGCGCTTGGATTTCCTGGGAATTTGCTCGGCGCTGGTACTCTCCCCGGTGCGCCACGCGTGGCCCGTGGGTGTGTCGCTCTTCGCGAGCTCCTCGGGGGTTCCGTCGAAGAGCATGCGCCCGCCGTGGGGGCCCGCGCCCGGCCCAAGCTCGACCACGCGGTCGACGCGGCGCACGATGCCCTCGTCGTGCTCGATGACGACGACCGCGTTGCCGCTCGCAGCGAGCTCCTCCATCGCGTCGGCGAGCGGAGGCACGTCGGTCGCGTGGAGTCCGACCGTGGGCTCGTCGAGCACGAAGAGCGCCCCCGTGAGGTTCGTCCCGAGCGCGGTCGTGAGGCTCGCGCGCTGCGATTCTCCGCCCGAGAGCGTCTTGGCGGGGCGGTCGAGCGTGAGGTACCCGAGACCCACGCGGCCGAGGTACCCGAGGCGACGCACGAGCTCTTCGTGCACGATGCGCCCCTGCCCTGCCCGCGGCGTCACGCGCGCGAGGGCGTCTTGCGCGGCGCCGACCGTGAGGCCATGCCACGCGGCGAGGTCACGCCCGTCGAGGCGGTAGAGGCGCGCGGTCTCGCCGAGGCGCGAGCCGCTGCAGGCTTCGCATGCGACGTAGGCACGGTAGCGCGCGAGGAAGATGCGCACCTGCATCTTGTACGTCTTGCTCTCGAGCCACTTGAACCACGCGCGCAGGCCGAGAAACCGCTTGCGATCACCCGTTGGTTCGCCCTCGAGCACGAGCGTACGGTGCGCCTGCGGGAGGTCTTGCCACGGCGTCTCCATCGCGATGCCCGCGCGCGCGCACAGCGCGGCGAGGTCGCGCTGTTCGAGCTTCGTGGAGCCGCCGGACCACGCCTTGATGGCGCCTTGCTTGAGCGACTTTCGCGGGTCGGGGATGACCTTGCCCCAGTCGACGGTCTGCTTGTTGCCGAAGCCGCGGCACTCGGCGCAGGCCCCGAGCGGGTGGTTGTACGAGAAGTGGCCCGGGCGCGGCGCGTCGAAGAGGCGCGCACAGGAGGGACACGAAAGGCCCCGCGCCAGCGAACGGTGATCGTAGCCGTCGCCGCTCTCGCGCTCGACGCGGAGCGACGCGAGCCCGCCGCCGCGTTCCCAGGCCCGCTCGATCGCCTCCTGAAAACGCGCTCGCTCGTCTGCGTGCAGTTTGCATCGATCGACGACCACCTCGATGCGCACGCCGGCGTCGGCGACCTCGCTCGGCTTCACGTCGTCGATGGTGCGCAGCGCGCCAGCCACCACGAGGCGGCGGTAACCGTCGCGCGCGAGCCCGTCACGGAGCTCGAGGAACTGCTCGGGGCTCCTTGGCTCGACCGCATGACAGACGAGCACGCGCTTACCAGTGAGCTCCGCGATGAGGCGCGCCGCGGCCTCGGCGGGCACCGTGGGGATCGCGTCGACGCCGCACTTCGGGCAGTGAGGCACGCTCTCGTGCGCGAAGAGCCCCGCGAGGTAAGGCTCGAGGTCCGCCATCGTGGCGAGCGTCGAGCGCATGGACTTCACGGGCGCCTTGCGGTCGATCGCC
>CAIOHM010000355.1 GCA_903858055.1 uncultured delta proteobacterium | reverse complement strand
AGCATGGGAAGGGCGGAACTCAGGAGCGCGCGCCCTCCAAAGAAGAGCGCGAGCAGCGCGAGGCCCAGGGCCCCCGCGATCGCGGGCGGAACGAATCCGCGTGGCGAGTCTGCGCGGCGGTTCCCGATGCGCGCGTCGAGCGTACGGGCGGCCGCGCGCGAGGCCTCGAGGGCGCGCGCGGGCGGGAGCGCATCGCAGGCGGACTCGTTCAGGAGGTCCGCGCCAACCCCGGGGCCCACCGTGAGCTCGGCGATGCGGAGCACGTTGGCGAGCTGCGCGCAGGCGATGCTCTTGGCGCGGGTCTCGTCGACCGCGAGGATCTCGGTCGCCACGTGGCCACGGCCCTGCGAGGGCGGACGTACGCCGGTCAGCGCGGCGAGCGTCGCGGCGATGTCGAGCTGGTCGACGTGGGGGCTGCGCGGTCGTTCGGAGAAGCCCGGTCCGAATGCGAGCAGCGGCGAGCGTCGCTGCACGAGCGTATCCGACCCATGCGAACCGCTGTCCGTCGCACCGTGGTCGCTCGTGAGGAGAACGCTGAGCGAGGGCGGCAGTGCCTGCAGAAAGCTCTCGAGCTTCACGTCGAAGCTCCGCACATACGCCGTATAGGCCGGCGCGGTGATGCCGTGCGCGTGCCCCTTTTTGTCGGGCGTGTTCACGTGAACGATCGTGAGGGAAGGGGGGGTCTCGGCCCGCAGCGTCGCGAGGGCATCGGCGAGCAGAGCGTCGTCCTCGTCGACCTCGAGTGAGTGGCTCCCGTGGGTGCGGTCGTGGCTCCACACGCCCGGGTAGAGGCTCGGCCAGATGGGATCGCCAAACACGGCCGTGCGCGCGCCTTGCGCGTGGAGCGACCCGAACACGGAGTCGAAGGTCGTCGGCTTGTGGGTCTCGTTCGAGATCATCTGCTCGAGGTCGCCGCGGACGCCCGTGCCCATGAGGAGCACGGCGGCCGAGGTCATCGAGACCGGTGACGCCATGAGCTCGGCCTCGCCGTACCGTGCGAGGCGGTCCGCCAGGTGTGGCATGCGCGCGCGGTCGTTCGCGACGTCGTGGCGGAGGCCGTCGAGGAGGATCACCACCGTGTGCGCGGCGATCGGCGCCCCAAGCGTTCGCGACGGCTGGCCGCTCGGCACGGGCAGCGTCGCGAAGGTCTGCTGAAGCACGAGGATCGTCACCGCCAGGGCGACGGCCACGCTCGCCGCCAACGCGACGAGCGCACTCGGCAGTCGTCGCGAACGAGGGTCACGCTCGGGTGGCGGCGCTTCGAAGGGCATCGTGTGTCCGCGCTAGTCGTCTTCCGGCGGTTGCGACGGGCGCGCGAGCAGCGTCGAGAGCGCCTCGGCCGTCGCCTCGACGAGCGGCACGACGCCGGGGTAGTCCATGCGCGTGGGGCCGATCACGCCGATGGTCCCTGCGGGGTGCTGCGGGTCGCCGAAGGCTGCGCTCACGACGGCGATGTGTCCGCCGCCGAGGTCGCCGACCTCGCGCCCCACGACCACGCGCACGCCCGCGCCGAGGGTCGAAGGATCGAGGAGCTGCGCGAGCGGGCCCTTTTCGCCGAGCGCCGTGACGACCTCCTTGAGGCCTCGCGCGTCGGAGAACTCCGGCATCTCGTAGAGCTTCGCTTGGCCCGCGATCACGACCTCGCTCGTCGAAGGCTCTTGGTCGCCGAGCGCCGCGGCCCCGAGGTTGTACACGAGGAGGCGGAACGCGTCGGCGCGCACGGCTTCGCTCGCCAAGCGACGCGCGAAGAGCTCGCGGAGCTCACGAAGGCTCCGGCCCTCGATGATGTCGTCGAGAAAGAGCTGCACCTTCCCGATGTCGTCATCCGAGATTCCCGGCCTCTGCAAGAATCGGTTCTGCACCGACCCGTTCGACATGACGACGACCGCGAGGAGCTCGCTCACGCCTGTTCGTACGAAGCGCACGGTGCGCACCGTGAGGGCCTCGAGGCGCGGCGCGACGGCGACTGCGACGGTGCCCGCGAGCTCGCTGAGCAGCGAGACGGTGTCGCGTGCGCCGCTGAGGCCTGCGCCCGCGGACGTGACCTGCGCCTGAATGCGCGCTCGCTCGAGCTCGGTCAGCGTGCGCACCTTCATGAGGGCGTCGATGAAGAGGCGAAAGGCACGATCGGTGGGGATGCGGCCGGCGCTCGCGTGCGGCTGCACGAGAAAGCCCAGCTCTTCGAGGTCGGCGAGCACGTTGCGGATGCTCGCCGGCGACAGGCCGATCGCCGCCTTCTTCGAGAGCGTGCGCGAGCCCACCGGCTCCCCCGAGCTCACGTACTCGAGCACCACGTGGTAGAGGATCTCCCGCGCGCGTGACGGAAGCTCGGTGCGAGGGGGCGCAGACGTCATCGGCTCCCCAGAAGCCTAGCCTGCTTCCGGCCTGCGTCGAAGTTCGGCGCGTGGGGCCGGCGAAGGACCGCCTTTTGGCCCCGCGGCCAAGGCGCGGCTACGCTTCGAGGCGTGGTGTCCACACGAGCCGCGAGCCCTCGTCGTCGGCGGTGCTCCCTCGCGAGCGCTGCGGTCGCGGCGTGGCTCGTCTCGCTGGCGCTCGCGGGCTGTGCGCATGGGGTTCGCGCGGCGCATCGCGCCCCGGTAAAGGCGCGAAGCGAGGCGCGTACCCCGGTCGTGCGCACGACCCTCGCGGCGAGCGTGGACGAAGGCCTGTTCCCGGCAAAAGACCTGCTCGCGCTCGCGGAAGAAGGCTGCCGCGCACGCCTCGACCACGTGCCGCTCGAAGTGTTGACCGGCGCTCCCACGCGCGGTGTGCGCGATCCCTACCGCCTCGTCGGCTCCGTCGAGGGGCTGGCGTTCAAGCCGAGCTGGCCCACGAAGCGCTCCGATCCGTCCATGGAGATCGTCGACTGCCGCCTCCTCCTCGCGTTCGCGGAGGCGGCGCCGATCTTCGCGCGTCACGGCGTCACGGGCCTCGTGTACCTCTCGGCGTACCGGCCGCCCACGGGCGATCTCGAGGCCTCGCTCCGCAAGTCGCGCCACGGCGCCGGCATGGCCCTCGACATCGGCATGCTCGACCGAAGCGACGGCACGCGCTGGAGCATCGCCAAAGACTTCCCGAAAGACCTCGGGCGCCCGCCGTGCGAAGGACGCGAAGCAGAGCCCGAGCCCGGGAGCGCCGAGGACCTGCGCGCGCTCGTGTGCGACCTCGCGATCTCGGGGACCTTCAGCGTCGTGCTCACGCCGAACTTCAACCAAGAGCACCACGACCACGTGCACGTCGAGCTGAATCCCCGCGTGCCGAGCGTCTACCTGCGCTGAGGGCGCGGCGGCTCGAGCCTGCGCGCGGAGGATCCACTGGCCCCGGCTCGGGGCATCGGGTATCCGAACCGCATGCACAAGTTCGCCTCCGTTGCCTTTGCGTCGCTGCTCCTCGCCTCCGTACCGGTCCAGGCCCAGCAGCGCGTGGCCGTCGTCGATCGCCAGCGCGCGCTCGCGCAAACCGAAGACGGGCTCCGCACGCAGGCGTCGCTGAAGAAGATGTTCGACGCCAAGCAGCAAGAGCTGAACCGCCGCCAGGGTGAGCTCGGCAAGCAGCAAGAAGAGTTCGAGAAGCAGGCGAAGTCGCTCCCGCCCGAGCAGCTCCGCAAGCGCGCCGAAGAGCTCCAGAAGCAGCTCATGGAGCTTCAGCAGACCTTCGTCTCGTACAACGGCGAGCTCGAGAAGAAGCGCAAGGAGATGACCGACCCACTGCTCGACAAGCTCGACGCGGTCATCAAGCGCCTCGCGCAGGCCGAAGGCATCGAGGTCGTGATCGATCGCCAAGCGGTCGCGTACGTGAAGGCCGAGCTCGACCTCACCGATCGCGCCATCAAGGCGTACAACGAGGGCGGCGCGAAAAAGTGATCGCAGCATCGGGGGCTCGCGGTACGCTCCCGCCGATGGCTCGGGGAGAGGTCGATCCGCAACGCGTTCGCGTGGGGGCATTCGTGCGTGCACGCCGCCTCGAGCTTGGACTCTCGCAGGGGGACGTGATCGAGCGCCTCGGGTACCGGAGCCGCAACTCGGTTAGCAACCTCGAGCTCGGTCTCGAGGGCCTGCCCGCGAGGCGCGCCCATGACTGGGCCGACGTGCTCGAGCTCGACCGCGACGCCTTTTACCGTGTGGTGACGGGGCTCGACCCGGTGCCAAGCTCCGCCGGCGCAATCGCTCGCCGCGACGACCTCGCGGAGCTCGTGAGCCTCTACAAAACCCTCGGGCCCAACGGCCGAAAGCGGCTTTTGGAAAAGGCGCGCCGCTACGCCGAGAAGAACGCGCTAAAGAAGTCGCATGGTTGATCGCCCCCCACCTCGTCGTCCGAGCGCGCCGCCTCCCGCGATCCAACCGCGCACGTCCCTCTCGCCGCAGGGGCGTCCCTCGCTCGCGCCTCCCACGCCGCGCATCTCGGGCACGGTTCTGCTCATCGACGACAGCTTCACGCTGTTGAAGCGCGCGCAAGAGCGGCTCCAGGCCGACGGGCTCACGGTGAAGACCTCGACGCGCCCTGACCTCGCGCGCGAAGACCTCGAGGGCGTGGACGTGATCCTCGTCGACTTCCACATGCCCGGCGTGAACGGCCGCGATGTCTGCGCGCGCCTCCGCGGGCTTGCGAAGGAAGCGGGACTGTCGCCTGTCTTTCTCCTGCACTCGACCGACGACCGCGCGGCGGCCTCGAGCAAGGAGATGGGCTTCGACGGCGCGGTCACGCAGAAGGGCAACTTCGACCTCCTCACGAAGCAGGTGGCCGGAGCCGTGCGCCTGAAGCGCCTGAGCACGAAGGCCTAGCGCGGCGGGTCGAAGGTCCGCAGCAGGCCCGCCGTGGCCGCAGTACAAAGCGTGTAGACCTCACGGAACGAGTCCATGGGGTAGCCCCACGGGTCCGGGACCTCGGCGCCTGCGGGCGCGCTCGGGTCGAAGCTGCGAAGGAGCGCGAGCTTGGCCGAGGAGCCGGCGGGAGCGATCGCGCGAAGGTCGGCGAGGTTGCTCTGGTCCATGGCGAGCAGCAGGTCGAACGCGTGGAAGTCGTCGCGCGTCACCTGGCGAGCGCGGTGGCTCGTGGCGATGCCGTACTCGCGGAGCACGGCGAGGGTGCTTCGATGCGGCGCCTCGCCCGCGTGGTGGCCGGCGGTGCCCGCGCTGTCGCATCGCACGCGACCCGCCGCGGGTGACGAGGTGTCGAGCGCGTGGCGAAAGACCGCCTCGGCCATCGGCGAGCGGCAGATGTTTCCGAGGCAGACGAAGAGGACGGAGCGGGGGGCGTGCGCCATGGGCCGTATCCGGGGGAAAGATTCGGCGCTAGCGTAGCCGAACCCATGGCAGCAGAACGTCAGCAAATCCTCATCGCCGACGACGAAGCGAACCTGCGCAAGGTGCTGGCCGCGCAGCTCGCCCGCGACGGCTACGAAGTGCTCCAGGCCGAGGACGGCGCGCAGGCCCTCGAGCTCTTGCGCGAGCACCACGTGGATCTCCTGATCACCGACCTGCGCATGCCCAAAATGGACGGCATGAGCCTCCTGCGTGCGGCCCACGAGGAAGATCCCTCGCTCCCCGTCGTCATGCTCACGGCGCACGGCACCGTCGACACCGCGGTGGAGGCCCTCAAGCTCGGCGCCTTCGACTTCCTCACGAAGCCGTACGACAAAGAGACGGTCCGTCCGATTGTCCAGAAGGCCCTCAAGACGCGCCTCCTCGCGGGCCACGACGCCTCGAAGCAGGAGGGTCCGAAGGCGCGCTTCGGCATCATCGGCGCCTCGGCCCAGATGCTCGAACTCTACGGCGTTCTCGAGCGCGTCGCCGACACGCCCGCGACGGTGTTCGTGACCGGCGAGAGCGGCACGGGCAAGGAGCTCGTGGCCCGCGCGCTCCACGAGACGAGCGCGCGCCGCGACAAGCCGTTCATCAAGGTGAACTGCGCGGCCATTCCGCGCGACCTCATCGAGGCCGAGCTCTTCGGTCACGAGCGCGGCGCCTTCACCGGCGCCATCGCGAGCAAACCGGGTCGCTTCGAGCTCGCGAACGGCGGCACGCTCTTCCTCGACGAAATTGGGGAAATCCCCGTCGATATGCAGGTGAAGCTCCTGCGAGCCCTGCAAGAGAGCGAGTTCGAGCGCGTGGGCGGTATCAAGACCATCCGCGTCGACGTGCGCCTGGTGGCGGCGACGAACCGCGACGTGCGCAAGCTCGTGGCCCAGGGCGCGTTCCGCGAAGATCTCTACTACCGCCTCGCCGTCGTCAACGTGCGCATGCCGCCGCTTCGCGAACGTCGCGGCGACATCCCCATGCTCGTCGAGCACTTCGTGCAGCGCTCGAACGAGCGCCTTGGACGCAAGGTCGTCGGGCCCGACGCGGACGCCATCGACGCCCTCGAGAAGCACCCATGGCCAGGAAACATTCGTGAGCTCGAGAACGTCATCGAGCGCGCGGTGCTCTTCTGCGACGGCGATCGGATCGGCCTCTCGGAGCTGCCCCCGGAGCTCGTCGACGCCGCGCGAAAGGTCGTCGACGACGACAGCCTCCCCGAACTCCCCGAGGGGGACCTCGACTCCGCGCTCCAGGGCGAGGGCGGCTTGAAGGAGCACGTGCGCACGGCCATGACGCGCCTCGAGCGCGAGATCGTGCGGCGCGCGCTCGAGCACACCGGCGGCAACGTCACGCACACGGCTCGCCTCCTCAAGATCTCCCGCAAGGGACTCCAGCTCAAGATGAAGGAGCTCGGGCTTCGTGACCCGAGCGAAAAAGGCGACGCGTGAGCTTGGTCGCGGGCGCGCGAGGGTGCGTGCATTCTGCACGGGTGTCGCTCGCGCTCGTTGTAGTCGCGTGCGCGCTCGCTTCGGTTGCCTGCAAGGGGCGCGAGGCAGCGCAGCGCTCCGACGCGAGCGTCGCGCCGGGGGTGCAGGCCGTGGCGCCCGTCGTGGTGACGACCCAGCCTTCACGTCGCGGCATGCTGTGGGTGCCGCCCGGT